>JBLMXD010000280.1:0-2764 GCA_050257575.1 Alphaproteobacteria bacterium
TCATGGCAACACTCGCGGTGATTGCATCGAGCATCGATCGATGGGCAACCGAGTTTCGTCATCTCCAGCGTACCGAAGTTCTAGAAGTGGAAGAATTTTTCGGCGAGGGACAAAAAGGCAGTTCGGCGATGCCGCACAAACGTAACCCGATCACAAACGAGCGGTTGAGCGGATTAGCCCGTGTGATTCGCGGAAATGCAGTCGTCGCGCTGGAGAACGTGGCATTATGGCATGAGCGCGACATCAGTCACTCAAGCGCCGAGCGCATCATACTGCCCGATTCATGTATCCTGCTCGACTACATGCTCGTGAAATTACGCGACGTCGTCGAAAACCTACAGGTCTATCCGGAGCGGATGGCGGAAAATTTAGCGCTGACCAAAGGCCTGTACTTCAGCCAGTCGATCTTACTTGCGTTAACACGGGCTGGCGCCGAGCGAAAAAGCGCATATGAAGCCGTGCAGCGGGCGGCAATGAAAACATGGAAAGGCGATGGGACATTTGCGGACAATGCAAAAAGCGAACCGGAAATTAGCGGCCGCCTTTCGGCAGAGGAAATTGATCGTCTTTGCTCACTGGACACGCATTTCAAGCATGTCGACGCAACTTTCAGAGCGCTCGGCTTGGAATAATGTTTCGCAGGCTCTGAGCGGCATAGTGAAGATCCAGCTTGCTCCGAAAAGCTAGTTCCCGTTGATCTGACGCACGGGCGGTAGATTGTCCAGTCGACAATTCGTTAGGTCGGTGGCCTGTGTTCCGATTGAAAGGTGCGCGTGATCAAGCGTGCCCCTTTATCGAAGGTCAAGTAAGCCCACGCCCATTGAATAAACACAAGCACGCGATTCCGAAAGCCGACGAGAAAAACGATGTGCACGAACAACCAGGCCAGCCATGCGGGAAGACCGCTCAGATGAAAAAGCTTCAAATCTGCTACGGCCTTGTTCCGTCCGATCGTGGCCATACTTCCCTTGTCGAAATAATGAAATTTCTGAGGTTCCTTGCCACGAATCATTCGTAGAACGTTACGTGCAGCGTGATTGCCTTGTTGCATTGCCACAGGGGAGACCCCTGGCAACGGTTCTCCATTTTGATAGGAAAAATTCGCGAGATCTCCGATCACCTGCACTTCCGGGTGTCCTGCAATCGTCAAGTCGTCGTTCACAATGACACGACCAACGCGGTCAACCGGGACGCCGAGTGTGTTTCCAACGAACGACGCATTGTTGCCGGCCGCCCAAATCTTTACGTGACACGGGATCAATTGCCCATCCAGTTCCACTCCAGATTCAGTGATATTCGTTGCTCGTGAGTCCGTATGCACTTCCACGCCCAACTCGATCAGTTGCTTTCGCGCACTTTCGGATAAATCCTCGGGATATGCAGCGAGCAAGCGCGGCCCGCCTTCGATCAGTATTACGCGCGCTTGCGATGGATCGATATGACGAAAGTCTTTGGCCAGCGTGTATCGGGAGATTTCCGCGATTGCCCCTGCCATTTCGACTCCAGTCGGTCCGCCGCCGATGACAACAAAGTTCATCGCCGCCTTGCGCGCCGCCTCGTCTGTGGTTTTTTCGGCAAATTCGAACGCCAAAAGAATCCGACGACGCAGTTCGACCGCATCCTCAAGGCTTTTCAAGCCCGGTGCGAGTTTCTCCCACTCGTCATGCCCAAAATAGGAATGCCGCGCGCCGGTGGCGAGGATGAGAAAGTCGTAATCAAATATCCTGTGCTTCGTTCTTACCTTTTTTTTTTCCACATCCACTGATTCTACTTCAGCCAGGAGGACTTCGACGTTTCTGCAAGCACTGAGGATTGCGCGTATCGGAGCCGCAATGTCAGCCGGTGAGAGTGCCGCTGTAGCCACCTGGTAGAGCAGGGGCTGAAACAAGTGGTAATTGGTGCGGTCCAGCACTGTCAGATTCACGTGTTTACAGGCAAGACTCTTCGCTGCCTCAAGGCCGCCGAACCCCGCCCCGACAATAATCACCTGTGGCCTTCTTGTGATTGCCTGTTCCATACCCAGAGGAATTGTACGGCGTTTCGATGACTTCCGAAAGCGTTGAAGATGGTATCTACAGCGGGCAATAAACAGTTTGTCATTCCGCGGCCGCGAATTACCTTTCTCGCTCTATGCCGAAGTCCGTCGCACGCAGCAAGACGCGCAAATCCGTAGCGAAACGCTTCAAGATTACCGCAAAGGGTAAGATTTTGAGGGGCCGTTCTTCGCGACGCCATTTGTTGTCCGCCAAAAACGCTAAACGCAAACGACGCCTCGGCAAGGCAGCGCGCGTCCATGATACGGATGCCGCGCGAGTTAAGGCTAATCTCCCATTTAGCTAAGAAGAGCCTTAATTTCTAATACCGAAAATCTGGCGGCGATGCAGATTCTCCGGTTTGAATTTGTGTCCGAGTAAAGGTACTCGTTGTTGTAACCCCGTACCATTCGCGGGCCGCCTCCAGCGAATCAGGCGCAGGCTCCGAACTGTAGAGGTCGCGTCGATTAACAAGCGTTGTGCAGGAGCTTGCTGCGGTAGAAAGACCTACGATTAACAGTAACGCCGGCCATTTCACTCCGCCGATGCAAACAGAAGCGCAATTCGTTGTCAAACGCTCTGATTCCCTGCAAAACCCGCTGGCGTAGTACTGATAATGTTGTTTGGAGTTGCGCGTTGTCGTGCTTGCGAGGAAATTCACTTTCCGTCAGGGGCTATGGATTGAGGACTTGCAAACCCCGCCAGGGCAGGAATGCAGCAACGGTAGTATG
>JBLMXD010000281.1:0-12655 GCA_050257575.1 Alphaproteobacteria bacterium
TTGAAACCACTGGTTACGCGCGACGATTGTTTTCCAATCCGCGAGCTGCCGCGCCCGTGCGAGAAGTTCGAACAGGATCGAGGAGGAATTGAACGCAATCACGCGCGCGTCGCGCAGCTCATTATGAAACCGGTCGGCGAGCCTGAGAACGCCGATCTTCGCCAGGAACGAAGAAGGCGGAATCCATGCGTCAGTCACGAGACCCCCGAGCATCTCCCGATGCAATAGCGCTCGTGGAATCGCATAATGCTCGCGTGCACCGAGCTGACAACAAACCCAGCTCATCTTGTCAACGCAAGCTGAGCCAGCGTTTGTAACACGCCCATGAAACGGGCTGGCGCTTTCGAAAGCAATAGGGGATTCCCGCCAACGCCTGGAACCACCACAAGGGCTCGCGAGCCACCCACGACCATCCTCGCTTGCACGCGTATCGAAACTGCGAAAAAACACGCCACGCAACCATGCCGGGAGCCAACAGCAAGGGGCACCGCATCAAGGTGCTCCAGAACTCGTTGCGTGCGTGACGTTGATGAATACGGATCTCGTCACGCGCCCGGGTAACATAATGATGTCTGATTGTGATCAGCGGCGAGAAAAGCACGTCATAACCTCCGGCGACGCACTGCAGAGCGTAGTCCGGCTCCTCGTACATGTGATAAAACTTCGACTCAAAGCCGGGCAACGTGAGGTAGATTGATCGTCGCAGGACAGCGCCAGAACTGGCAAACGAACGCGTTGGCCCTTCGTGGCCGAACCCGGTTTGCGCAAGTGTCTGCGGGTATTCATCGGAGCGCTGTGGGAAATGGAGCACCGCTACCTTTGGTCGCTCCTTAAAGAACGAAACGATGCGGTCGATACAATCCCCGTCCTCGGGATAACTGTCGTCATCCAAAGCCAGCACTAAATCACCTTGAGCTTCCCGCATCATACGATCGCGCGAAGCGACAGAACCTTTTGCCGGGTGATTCACAATCAATTTAACCTTGGGCAGGGTTGAAACGAATTCTGCTGTGCCGTCCGTACAACCGTCAGCGGTGACGAGAACTTCATCTGGTGCCGGGTCGAGTTTCCTCAACATCTGCAAGGTTCGCTTGAGCTCCGCCAGGCGATTGCTGGTCGTGATCATGATGCTGACACGCATGGTAACGTGAATTTTGAAGTACTACGTCACACGAAACTCGTTTATCACGGGGAAAGACAGCTACGGGAGCATGAACTCGTTCCTTAGACCCCGCGTAATTAACCGTGTCCGCCGGATTCGCCCCAAAACCATCCGCACGGTTTGCATCCGAGGACATTCAGCGCCGGCATTGTTTCCGTGATCAATACGGCAAACGGCGGCCCTAAACGGAATCGTCGCCAGCCGCTGTCCCAAATAACCGAATTGGGCGGCATATCGCTGGTGCGTATCGTTCAAGAGCAGTGTCGTGATCCCGGAACCCGGCACGAGCGAATAATGATCAGCTATGGCGAAACGGGAGGCCGGCTCATCCAGCATAACCCCCTCCACTTCTGTCAAAAACGGTCCGGTTTGATCCGCCAAATCCGTCCGGATAATCAGGCAGGAGCCACAGCCGCGGTCAAAATACTCTGTCCGTTGGATGAGATAAGGGGCATGTGAACGCCAGATCCAGCCATGTTTAATAAGGTAACCAGGTTCGTTCTTTGCCGAAACGAGCCAGTCCACCAGCCGAGAACTGATGAGGTCATCCCAATCGAGCTTCATTACATACTGTGGATTCCACGTCGATTTCGCGTAATTCCAAGCCGCCTCTAATTTGATCAGCTTATCTTTGACTGCCGCCGGGTAGTACCCGCCTTCTCGAGACGGCAAAGGATGACCAAGCGATAAGAATTTCAGCCGAGGATCTTGGGGCAGTTGAAAGGTCGGCGGCTCGTGTCCGGCCACCACCACACAATAATTGCCGTTCCTTGAGTTGAATACGGATGACAGCGTTTGCTCAAAATAGGCGCAGCCACGCTTCCAGTCCTTCGCTCTCCGAGCCGAGGCGATGGGAATCAAAAAAACAATTCGAGGCTTCTGGCTCATCACGACACACCTTTCACGCGCTACAGCGATTTAGCAGCAGGACCTTGCAATCGGCTCTGGAATTTGTCAGACAATACACGTCGTTCCTCGTTCAAGACCGCCAGCCAGGCACCGAGTTCGCCGCGTCGGCGGCGATGATGCTCCAAACGAGCGATGGTGAAAGGTCGTGAGTAAGCCTTCCGATCAAATAGGAGCGGTTTACGCCCGCAAAAGTGCGCAACTCGTGGTCTTTTAATGCGAGCGGGGAATCGCCAACCGACACCGACACAATCCTCCTCAAACTCTGTTCTGCCTTGATGGCCCGGAATATGTTGCAAGTCGGCTACAGTAATTTTCAAGTCCCCCTTCTGTGCCATCGTGTGGACTAGATAATTCAGCATTCCCATGTCTCCCTTGGAGCTGTTTAGGCCAGATTCGAACAGACCTGGAGTCTGGCGACCCATAGCGTCAACATGAACATACCGTTCGAACGGTATAGCATTACGCCGGCACGCGAACACTCCCGCGCTGAAATAGGCATGCCCGCACCAGTTGAATTTGGGATCAAGCTGGCACAACTTGACGGGGTCAAAGTAAAAATGCGGTAGCCAGGCTGGAATTTCCATCGCGTTGGCAGGAATTGAAATCTCGCTCCAAAAGATTTGGAAATCGACGTCCGTGTGGATTTGAGAGGTAAAGTCGCCCCAAACAATCGCATCTGAATCGAGCCATACGTAAAATTCAAACGGTCCTTCCCACATGGCCGCATGCTTGGCGTGGAAACCTCCTGCGATAAGCTTTCTCATTTGGGCAGACGGCAAATCGCGAATTCGGAGAACGACCGGTTGGTAGTCTTTCTCCAAATCCGAAACGTCGACATCGCCGTCGACCGTCAGGCATATCGGCACATCGGGGCAATAATGCCTCATGCTAGCTAGCGTGGCTTGGACCATGAACTTGTCTCCCGCATGGCAGCCAGTCACGAAACCAAATGGTGCCTGCACGTTCACGGTACGAAAGCTGATTATCGGCGTCGGAGGCCTCCACCCTCCGTTGAACACCTAGGAATTTTCACAGCAGGCAACAAAGCACGCGAAGACTATTGGTCATATGATTCAACAAAATCCTTTGTGCTCTTCGTTTCCTTCTGCTCCTCGCCCATAGAGGGCGTTCTGGTCGCGTTAAGGGATTCCTCATACACGCGAACAAATCCTGCAGCAAACTGACGTTTGTCGTTACGACCCAGCACGATCTTGCTGGCCGCCGTTCCAAGCTGCTGTCTCAGCGGCGCCGAGCGCCTTAAGTCCTCAAGCGCACGTTGCAATTCAACTGTGTCAAGCTGTTCACAAAGAATTCCGGTTTTCCCGTCCGCCACCGCTTCGGGAATTCCCCCGACCCGAAAAGCCACCACCGGCGTTGCGCAACTCATTGCCTCAACCAGCGTTAAGCCATAGGTTTCCATCAGCGATGCACTGACGAAAACATCTGCCGCGCCAAAGAGCGCGGCTCTCTCTGAGCGATCAGGGATGCCGCCCATGAACCGGACATTGAGGGTAATTGGAATCTGCACCATCCCTTCGCCAGCTAATAAAACGACCAGATTTTCACGATCGGATAGCTGTGCAACCTGCTCCAGCAACCATTGGACATTTTTGTTCTTATCCGTCAACGAAGTCGCTCCAGCAACGATCACGAAAGCGTCTTCAGACAGTCCAAGCTTCCTCCGGCACTGCATTTTGTCCTGCGGTTTAAAAATAGTCGTATCAATTCCGGGAGAGATCACGCGTGCTCCGCCACAGGTCCTAACAACTGGACTTTGCTCAGCCAAACCTGCCAACCACCGACTGTTTGCGACAAACTTCACGCGATGATTTTGATACGCCTGCAACTTTCGCCTATGCTCGTCTTCGGCCAGCAGCCGGTTTAACGGCGGCTTCAGGATCGGGCAAGGTGTGCAGGTATCGCGGTATTGATCACAACCACGGTAGAGAAAGCAGCCCCCGCTGATATGCCACATGTCGTGAACACTGATCACCACACCGATGCGGTGCGGCAATGTTTCCAACCAACCGGGAACATCGAACCAGTCAGCCACGGTGTGAAGATGCACCACATCAATTCCATCCAGTTCCTCGCTTGCAGGCGGACACAGGAGTCGTCGCGTTCCGTGCCATGGCTCAGTGGATAACGAAACGTATAACCGGCGAATGAGGCGATCTAACAATGGCCTTCGAGCCTCTGGCGCTTGCGAACTTTTAGAAAACAATCGTCCTTCAATCCCCTGCTCCTCCAATGAAGTGCAAAGAAGCGCAGCATATTCATAGCTGCCACCGGATGTATGAGTGTTGAGATGCAGTATTCTCATACCGCGGACTCGAACATAGTGGGTTTAAAATCCATCGTCTCTATTTCGACTGCGCGCCTGCGGTGAACGCGTCGGCGTCGTGGCGCGTTTACTATGTAATTAAGCCAATACTTGCCTGCTTTTTGGTAGCCCCGGGCTTTATCTTCTTGTCCGACAACTCTGTAGAAAAGGGAAATCAGGGGAAACCCGAGAGCCCTCGAAGGTGCAAGTGCGTTGCGAAAGAATTGCTTTCGCGATTCTTGGAAATCCGAGCCCCGGCGATAAGTGGGCAAACCAGCGTGCCTGGCAAATCGTTCAAACAGCAACTGGCTAGGGGCGCGCGTCCCCCCACGCCACGGTGCCGAAGTGGTGTAGTGAATAATGCAATTGAGTTCGTTGTTTTGCTGCAAGTCGAAGCGCCACGCCGGCCAATTCCATTCCCGAGTTAATGGCTGGATCCGCCCCTGAAGAAGAAAGTTGATGGCTGACTGGTCATGAAACTGATATTTTCCGCTCCAAGCATTCAAGAACTCGACGGCGGATTCGAAGAAGTTGTTTCGCCTGAGTTCAGTGAGATTCATCAACATCACTCCGGAATTAAAGTATACGTCTCCGGGAGGAATTTGCGTCGCTTTTGCCAGTGCCACCGAGTCTTCGGCTAGGCACAACGTTTCCGAATCGGGAACTGCTGCAACCGTTTTGCCGTTCGACAATTTAAGATCATAAAGCCATGTTAGGTCGCGGAACACCAACACGTCGCAGTCGAGGTAGATCAAACGCGGAACATCCAGCAACTGTGGTAGCAATAATCTGCAATAGGCCATACGCGATTCGCCGGGTCCGAGTGTGGCTTTGTCAAAAATCGATGCATCTGACGTCACAAACTCCAGGCGCGCGTGTTTACGGATGCGTTGAACCAGACTGGAAAGAGTGTCCAACGAGGACTGCGACAGACCTCCGTCGAGCACGTTCACATCGACTTCCCGCTCCGGGTCCAAATAAGCCAACGCGCTCGCAATCGTGCAATATAGTCCAGGAAAATAGGACTCATTACTGGCCAACGCTAGAACTACTGGTTCCATCAAAGTTTCCAGTACGCCAATGGAAGAGGCTCGAGTGTTCTTCCCAAACGCGTGGGCTGATCGGATGAACACATCAGAGGTCTGGTTGTTGGCACACGATCGTAAGTTTGTGTTTTACGGATGCGGAGTGTTAGAATCTTAGGGATATGCTTGGGAAGATATCTCGCGCAGCATCCTTCCTCTTTCTCATCTTTAATCTTCGCTTTCAGCACGGACCACATCATGTGGTTGATTTCGTCTTCTCAAATCCTTTGATACGACCTTTACAAATGCCTTCAGAACTGCACAGGTTCGCAGAAATTATTGCCTCGATCCGTCCCAAAAAAGTGCTGGAAATAGGCACCTTTCAGGGAGGAACACTCTGTATGTTCGCCCGGTTGTCGGCTCCGCGCGCCACGATCATTAGCATTGATCTTCCTGGCGGGAAATTCGGGGGAGGACAGACCAGGCTCCGGTCCCTGCTGTATCACATGTTCGGCAAATTGCTTCAGCGTATGCATCTGATTCGTGGTGATTCCCATTCAGAAGAAGTCTCCGCCAAAGTCCGAGACATAACGCAAGGCCTAGATGCGCTTTTCATAGATGGTGACCATACCTATGAAGGCGTTAAGCATGATTTTCTCTCTTACTCTCCGCTTGTCCGCCCTGGAGGAATTATCGCCTTCCATGACATAGCAGAACAGACACCTGAAATTGGCTGCGAGGTGTCCCGCTTCTGGAATGCAGTGAAGACTTCATATCGCCATGAAGAAATCATTGAAAACCAAAACGTGGGTTGGGGCATCGGCGTTCTATATATCTAGGTTTAAAATGAAATAACTCCGCCAGTCGAGCGTGGCAACGCAAAGCTGGTTCGTTAACATGTTACACGGCTGCGGAAGTATTGGCGCGCATTCCGTTCGCTACTGCCACGCGCAGGTCTTGCAGCCACCCTTCAAGCAACTCAAGTTCAGCCTTCGGAAAAATTCCCGCTCTGACCAGTGCTGCGTAACAGTGATGAAGATTATTGCTCATCTCTGTTTCGTCCGCGCTCAGTTCGGCGCGCGAAAGTATATCTGCAATTTCTCGGTTTCGTATGTAGCCCGGGACTTCGTCAGCAAAATCATGCAGGCTGTCGTGTTGATTCCGATCCTGAAATACCTCGGGCGCGTGGAAAGCGATGCCACAATCGAGTTCCCAAAGGCAGCGCTGAGCAACAAAGCTTTTCCAGATATCGCACATCCGAAAGGAACAATGACTAGGAAGATAGAGAAGTGGGTATGCGATGGGCCACCACCACGTGCTCTGGGTGTTAAACGGACACCAATTCCCCGGCCCTAGTATAACCGATGGTGCATTCGAAAACTCGAACCTACGATCCAGAACTAACCGCCAAATCGCGTCCACATCCGGTGAACCATTGGCCAAGCCCTGCTGAATCGGGCTGCGTAGAGAGCTGACCATTGTCGCTTTCGGCGGTTGTGAATGAATTTCGGATAGCGGGAACCCGCGGGGCCAAATCAGCTCGTCAGTGAAATATCGATAGGCGTTAATCCAGCGGAACTTGCTGGCGCTAACGCTTCTAGCTTCGGATACGTACTCGGAGCGCACCTGCCAGTGGTCAAGTGGAGCATTGTCGTCATCAGTCTCATAAAGTAAGTCCGCACCCGCGGCAATTGCATGAAGATAAGCAACGTTTTTGCGAGTGTAAGAGCCAACCGGTAATTTCCGAGCTAAACCAAACTCGCTAACGTGCTGATCCGCCAGTGTAAGGAAATCAATTCGACACGGTTGAGCGAAATACTGGCTTCGAAAATGCGGTGGTCCTTGCTTATCGCCCGCAACGACCAGCAAGCCTCTACATTTCACAAGCTTACGAACAAGTTTAACGACTGCGCGTGTCGGTTCCTGAATTGTGGTGATTACAGTGGCAAACATTTCGCGCGATTAGATAACCGAATTTAATGCTTCAATGAATTGATGCTGCAAACCCATTGGCGAAAACTCCGTCTCGTACGCCCGACGCGCACGCGTGGCGAGTTGTAGTTGCAAGGTTCTGTCTCTCTTCAAATCCGCAAGCGCAGCCAGCAGCACGCGAGCATCAGGATCCGTTACGCACAGTGCAGTTTGATTTTTCCTTGCCCACTGCACCACAGCAGATGTTTCGGGTGCCCAAATGACAATTGGCCGCCCGGCGCGCGAGTAGTCGACAAGCTTTGTTGCGAAACATGTTTCAGTCCGCCGCCGTTGTGCTGCATCAAAAAACATTACGACCAAGTACGCGTCGAACGAACCCAGCCAGTCGTCAAAGCCTGGTCCGGGTTCGAAATCGTGCAGTAGATGACGTTGTGCCATTTCATGGATTAGTGCTCCCGGCCATCTCGGACGTCCTCTAAACTCGATCCGAACTTCATTCTGTTTCAGTGCCAATTGAGCCAGATCAGCCAGCATCTCGGTGTAATCAAACATGTTGCCCGTGTAGCCAACGCGAAACTCACTAGGGGAATCGTTGCGCTGGGACGCTTTGATCGGCTCGACACTCGGAATCGGCATTATAACGCGCGCGTTGCGATGGGGCCCCAAGTTGTTGAGCATCCCTTCGCTAATGCAGAGACTTAGATCCGCGGATCGATGGAGCTCAAGAAACCGCCGCTCTAATTGCTTGCGTACTGGAGTATGAACCTCAGCGATGTCCGGCCACCAGTCATCGAATCTCACAATCAATGGCAGTCTGTACCGCTTTGCATAGCGCTGCGCTACCCAGCAACCACTGCGGTATGCGATTGTAAGAACAACTGTTCGCGTGCAAGCAGGCGGTATGGCCAAGCGCTTCTCTAGCGGGAACGTGGCGTGCATGATGTAATCGATGTCACCCGCCCACCGTCGCGCTGCCGTCCGCATTAACCGCGGGATAATCTTAGAATGAAAATGGCCCCTGACAATCTCGTGATGCTCGGCGGGCAGGATGTGCAAACGAATGCCGCTTTGATTCACTAGATGTCGATGCAATGTCAGAGCAGCAGCCGTGCTTTCCTCAGGTCGAACCGAGGAAATAAGAATCACGTTGATTTCATCCATTGCTTAACTCCGTTATCTTCCGGACGAATACATCTTGCAACCGATCCGGATTAAACAGCGTCTGGTGCAGTTGCAGTGCTTCTTTTGAAAAACGCTCGCTCAACGCTGGGTCGCCCGCGATTTGGCGGCAAAGAGCGACGACTGAATCCGTGTTACTGTCGGGAATGACCGCGGCTCCGCCATGCATTCTGGCGAGGCGAACCGGCGTGCAGTATTCCGGTCCCCAAAGAATCACTGGTTTTCCAAATGCAACGTAATCGAGAAATTTCGTGGTAAAACTGGTGCGCATGAAAAGCTCGTGCTCCTTCTCAAAACTCATCACTACAAGCAGCGCGTCCGCGTCGGCCATCACGCCTGCCGCTTCTTCAGGTGATTTGAAGCCAAGATAAGTCCCGCTCGCCTTAGCGCGTTTCAAGATTTCCATCGGCCAATCGGCATTTGGCCCGACCACAACGAGTTCCAAGTCGTTTGTTCTCTCAATCTTTTCAATGAGCGAGCAGAGCATGCGACCGTAAAAATTCTCGATCGAGCCGACATAGACCAGACGAAACTTTGCGCTGGAAGGCGGCGCGGATTTCTCCGGCACCCGATGTCTGCCAGGCATCGGGTAAATCACATGGCTGTTGGGATGCGGACCGAGCTCTTCCTGCATCCCATCGCTAGTGCAAAATGCCAGATCACAGGCGGCGTAAAGCTCGCGGTAGCGTCGGCTCAAAATTGGCTGAGTTGATGCGTGACCGTAGTGACCCTTTATCATCGGAAACCAATCAAGAAAGAGTCCCACAAGCGGTAACCCGTGCCGTCGTGCTGCTTTTCGAGCTATGTGACACAGGCCGCATTCCGCCAAAGTAAGGACGACGTCTGGTTGAAAACGTCGGAGAGCTTCCTCCAACGCCTCATTGGCTCCCAGCGGCCAAATAAAATTCTCGTAATCAGTGATCCACGGTGCTAATCGCGGTCCGAGCCGGCTTTTTTTCAGCCGATTGACGGGATACGGCAACCGCAGCGGTGTGTGCACCAAAAGATCTTTGGCAAAGTCCGCGGTGCTGACGACATGTAAATCAAAAGGCGAACGCTCCACCAACATCCGGTGCATGACGATGCGCACGCCGCAATCGTTTCTGGGCGGCACGGGGCTTATTAGTAACACCCTTAGCTTCTCGTGAGACATCACAGACGGTGGAAACGGAGCTTAAGCGCGTCACGGTAAAGCAGATGCCGCATCCAGTTAACGTAGTGACGCGAGTAATAACCTTCGTTCCTCGCATCACGGGAGCGGAACCGGTAAACGTCGTCGAAGCCCACCAAGCACAGTTTATCCGGAAAGAGTTGGCCACTACGCTTTACTGCTGTGGCGACGATGGTTTGTTCGCACCGGCTGTCCTGAGACTGGGGCAGTGCTTCTTGCACCATGCTACGCAGAAGCTCCGGCGCCATCAGCTCGCCATGTAAGGCTACGATTCCACTATTAACAAATGGTGGCTCCAACACCTGCGCACAATAACGCAGCGCCATATCCCAGCTTTGATAGCAGTTGTCTTCTCGCAAAGCTCGAGGTTTGCCCCATAAGGCGGGATCGCCCAAAAGCGACGTTGGATCTCTGAACCAAAGAACATCAGCGTCCACAAAGAGCACCGGTTCTTGCATTGCTTGAGTTATAATCACGCAAAGTTTGAGGCCGTACGGACTTTCTCGCGCGTACTTTGCCAACTCAGGAAAACCGGCAGAGCAGGCCGCTTGCGAAACTTCGTCGCGATCTAACACGGTAATCGGCGCAGGCCACCAAGCGAAGACTTCTGCAAACTCCTCCGATGTCCAGCTGCCATCAGACACAACAGTCAGCTTCGGTAACGACCTCGAAGACCGGTGTAATGACAGAAGACTTTCACGTAGCATCAGCCAGTTCCCACGACCACACAGTGTGAGATAGCGGAAATTCGCGATCGGTTTGGGTGATTCAGGAGATACTGGCCAGCTGGCGAGAATATTCTGCGCAATCTCACCCAGTCGCACGGACACATTCATTCCGCTGAATGGCCGCAAAAGACCGAGCGCAAATCTTTTGGCCAGCGCCTTGCGCTGTGCGCGACCAGTTTTTTCTGCCTTGGGGGCACGGAACTGGGAGGCGTTAATTTCGGTTGCAGCAATGGGCGCAGGACAGGACACAACGCCGCGGCTCCAGCCTGCTGCGTTTGGGACGCCACGACCAGTTAGGGGAGTACAGCAAAACCACCGCATTGGTCCCGGCCGGAATTCATCTGCGTATTGCCTCAAATACGGCAACAACCAGAGTCTTAGCCAGAGAGCCCGCGGTTCATGAAAATCCGAGAGTCTCCGCCTCTGTGTGCGCACTTCTTCGATGGTATGGCTGGACTTAAGTTGTGACACAAGCGTTTGGCCCAGCCGATCGTCAATAAAGTCGTGAATTTCCATGAGAATGTGCGCGTTCACCAATCCGGGAACGGCGCTCGGATCCAGAAGATGTCCCTCTGCGCCTTCCACATCGGCAATGACAAGCGCATGCTGCCCATCAGGGATTGCAGCTTGGAGTTGCTCGCGCCCACAGTGGCCCATAATCCTTACACGCGTTTGCAACCCATTGAGCTCTACATTGCAAGCGAGTAGTGCTTGCCCCTCTTGGCTGGTTTCAAACGCTGTAATGATTGCGCGCGGCCACAACCTCGCGGACCCAATTGCGTAATATCCTTCCCCTGCTCCGATATTGATGACGTGTTGGAAAGGAATCGTAGACCATTTCAAAAGAAAGGGAGCCAGCTCGCACTCATAAACCCCCATGACCTTTGGAAGGGCGGCGCCGCAAACGCTCCGACCGTCGTAGCGCATGCCCTTGAATGGGCCACCCACGACACTCCGCGATTGCTTCCATCGCTCGACAAATCGAGGCGCAATCACCGAGCGCCTAAATGGCGGGGGGACACAGCGTGAAATTACTGTCACGATCTTGTTCTCCCTTTTCCGTCACCAAGGCCTATGAAGTTTTTACTGCAGCCGACATTTCGTTGGCCAAATCAAGTAGTTGATCGCAATTGGCCACGGCACTCGGTCGGTGAGCGGCTACAACCATGCTCAGTTTGCTACTCAGACCTCGAAGCGCCTCCAGCAGCTTTGCTTCGGTCGCTACGTCCAACGCGCTGGTTGCCTCGTCCAAAATCAACATTGAAGGACGACGGTAAAGAGCGCGGGCGAGCCCGAGGCGTTGGCGTTGGCCGCCAGAAAGACGGATGCCGCGTTCACCGACGTTGGTGGCAAAGCCATCAGGCAATTCACCTTCCACAAAATCGAGTATTTGCGCCATGGCACAAGCTTCGCGCAATTGACCGTCATCGATCTCCTCGTCCGGTAGACCAAATGCGATGTTGCGTGCAACCGTGTCGTCGATGAGAAAAATATCCTGTGGCACATAGCCAATGGAAGCCTGCCAAGAAGGCACAAGCGCGGGTGTAAGCGGGTGCCCATCGATAAGAATCTCGCCTTCCGTGGGATGGTACAGGCCAAGCAACAAATCAACGAGAGTCGATTTTCCAGAACCTGTTGCTCCGATCACACCCAGCGAAGTGTTCTTGGAAATCGAAAGAGAAATCCCCTCCAGCGTCGGCCGCGCTGCGCCGGGATAATGATAACCGACGTCACATAGAGTGATGGCGTTCTCCCAACGAAGGGGACTCACAGAATCGACGACCTCTGCGCCGGCTACAGGCGCAACCGGCCTCTCAGACTCCGCAGCAACGAATTCGTCGTATACCTCGTCGACCGCGTGACGCATGGAGCTGACCTGCGTGAGCTGAGAGTAGACCAGCTGGAGCGAAGGCAATAACCGATAACCCGCAAGCGCCATGACACCGAGGTTCGGCAGAATGTCCGAAAAATCACGTCCCCTTGCTGCCAAAAGTAATACGGCGATAACCAGACCGCCGAAAGCGAGCGGTTCCACCAGATACCGGGCGCTGTTGGCGAAAATAGGTGTCCGGGCATACATCCGCGCCATAATGTCGGAGTGAACGGCAAATCGGCCGAGAAAATGTTCCTCGGCGCGATGCACTTTTACGGGCTTGATCCCGCCAAGCATCTGTTGCGCCTCGCGATACGACCCGGCGACATGTGTTTTTAGATTCTCATCCACCA
>JBLMXD010000282.1:0-2945 GCA_050257575.1 Alphaproteobacteria bacterium
GTCTTCGGCGGGTTGATGTATTTCTGACAGATGTCTTTCGCTGATTTTTTTAACTGAGCTTCGAGACTTTTTGTGGCTTCTTCTACCAGATCGAGATTGCCTTTCTCCTGCGCCGCAAGCAGACGCTGGTAATTTTCAATAGGAAATTTAGCGTCGATCGGCAGCCATACCGGCGCACCATCCTGGTTCCCGGGAAGTTTGATTGCGAATTCCACGTTCTCGTTGCTTTCGTCGCGAGTCCTGACGTTGCGAGCGAACTGCTCCGAGGTGAGCACTTGTTCAAGTAATGCGCCTAACTGTACTTCACCCCAGCCACCACGCGTCTTTACGTTGGCCAACACCTTTTGCAGCCCACCGACGTCGCTCGCCAGTTGCTTCATCGCACCGAGCCCCTGGTGCACCTGCTCCAGACGATCGCTCACGGCTCTAAACGCTTCGCCCAAACGCCTCTCCAACGTGCCTTGTAATTTCTCATCTACCGTCGACCGCATTTTCTCGATGTGCGCAGCGTTATCCTCCTGTAGTTGCCTCAGGCGAAGATCGACAGTCGATCGCACGCTTTCGAGCGACGCGGTCAGTTCCTCGCGCTGATTTTTCGCGGCGGCGCCTGCTTCCTCGCGATTGCGCGAGAACTCATCGCGCAAGCTGCGGTCAACCAACTCAAGGCGTTTGACCAGCTCAGCCGTCGCACCGTCGTCTTTTTGGCGGGTTGCGAGCAGGACGATTACCGCAGCGATGAATCCGCCCCCAATCAATCCAATCACCAGGTAAAGCAGCGGACTCATATTCGATTGCTAGAGATTCCTCGACTTCGCCCGGAATGACAAGGCGATGGCTCGCACGCCTATTTTTCAAACAGCAGCTCACCGGCGCGGCTGGTGGCTTTGACCACGGCTTTGATGAGCGTGACACGGAGCTTGCCTTCTTCGAGCTCAAGGATGCCATCGATGGTGCAACCAGCCGGAGTAGTGACAGCGTCCTTGAGAAGCGCCGGATGATCGCCCGTTTCCAACACCACGCTCGCTGCGCCCTTCATCATCTGTGCCGCCAAAAGAGTCGCTACATCACGCGGCAAACCAACTTTCACGCCGGCTTCGGCCAACGATTCAAGAATGATGTACGCAAACGCAGGACCGCTGGCGGATAGACCTGTGACCGCGTCCATGTGCTTTTCATCCAGCGCAATCGTTCGGCCCACGGCGTCGAACATGGTGCGCGCGACCTCGAGATGATCGGGCTTGGCATGAGTTCCGGCACAGATCGCAGTCATACCGCAACCGACCGTCGCCGGTGTATTCGGCATGGCACGAATGACCGGTACCTCGTTAGATTTGCCGCCACTGGCCGCGAGTTGCTGTTCGACGAAACCAGTTGGCACGGAAGCCGCAACCGAGATAACCAGCGCCTCGGCGCCAATTTCGGGAGCGATTTCCTGTAACACTTCCGCCACAGTTTGAGGTTTTACTGTTAGCAGAATGATGTCCGCGCCTCTGACGGCCTTGCGGTTGTCGGTTGTCACAGCGACGCCCAGATGCTTCGTGAGCGCAGCTGCTCTCTCTCCATGTTTCACGGTCGCAATGACAGAACCGGAGCCGAATAGCCCCTGCTTCAAGTACGCGCGCAGCAGGATGCCACCCAACTTGCCAGCGCCCAGAACAGCCAGCTTTTTGTCGGAAAGTTTCGGGGACATGATGGGATCGTAGCACATGCATCTCCTCTTGTGGCTCAAGAAACTCGCAAGCTCGCCACCGGATGAGTCTGTGTCGTTGCAGCGACTCGACCGGAGGCGAATCTCTTCGCGAAATTTAAGTTGCCGGATCTGTAGAGGCAGGCGTGCCGCCTGCAATGTTGCACGAACGCAGCCAGCACGGCTGCCGCTACCGTCAAAACCGCAGCTTCACGCCACCAAACGCGGCGCGTCCCAGCGCGGGGAAACCGAAGACCTCCGAGTAATGCTCGTTAGTTACGTTGTCGATGCGACCAAAGAGCGAAAAGTGGGGATTCACCTGGTATTCAGCTGCGAAGTTTACAAAAGAGTAGTCTTCAATGTCGAAATTCGGTCCGCCGAAATTTATTTCTTCGCGGGCGTTGACGCACTTTGCTTCCACTACTGTGCGCAGTCTTTTCCACCACAGGTAAGACGCTGAAACGTAAAGTTCGTTGCGTGGCCTGCGAGGGAGACGCGCACCTTGCAACTGTGAAACGTCTTTCGAGGAAGTTTTTTCTGCGTCGAGGTAAGTGTAAGATGCCGTAAAGATAAGGTCGGGAATTGGTTGCGCTCGCAGTTCTGCTTCCAATCCCTGCGTTTCGGCAGAGCCGAGATTAAGCTCATCGAAAAGCCCGTTAAACCCGATCACGTTCGAGAGATCGTTGTGAAAGTAAGTCAGGCCGGAACTGACGCGACCATTCCAGAGCTCCTGCCTGATTCCCATATCCCAGCCCAGATCGCGTTCCGGCTTCAGTCCAAAGTTGTTCCCGAAGATTTTGTCCTGACTGCTGGGCGGACTGAATCCGGTTCCAACGCTCGAATGGAACATCGTGTTTGTCTTCGCAATCTTGTAACTGCCGGCGAAGCGATACGTCCAGACGCCGCCGAACTGATTGAAATGATCGAAACGTCCGCCGGCTACCATGATCAAATTTTCGACTGGCGTCACCGCTGTTTGCACAAATCCGGCGACCTCTTCGGTGAGGTCGCTCACGAACGTCGGTCCAAACAGAACGAACGGGCGCTCCTGGCCTGCATCGACACGGCTGTAGTAAAATCCTGAGGTCAAGGTCAACCACGAGGTCGGTCGCAAATCGTTCTGATAATCGATCTGCGTCCGTTCAAACAACGCGCGGGTGGGTCCGGTGAAGCCGTCCTCGTTAGGATCGTTTACCTGTCGCTCGTGATCGTAACTGAAAATGAACTTGTGATCCCACCACTCCGTCGGCTTCCAATC
>JBLMXD010000283.1:0-3906 GCA_050257575.1 Alphaproteobacteria bacterium
GCTGTCAGGTTCATCAACACGGCTGAGGTTTCTCGGGCTTTACCTGCGGATTGAAGCAAATGTTTGGAAGCGCTGACGCGTGGCCGTATCTCGGCTACAATCTTTCTCGAGTTGCAGAAACCCATCAGCTAATGAGCGAAATTCAAGAATGGCCACGAATTGCAGTTGTGGGCGCCGGCGCGGTCGGCGGATATTTTGGTGGAATGTTCGCCCGCGCTGGCGCACCGACGGTTTTCATCGGGCGACGGCATTTTGCTGATGCGGTTCGTTCAAAGGGTCTGGTCCTCGATAAGGTGGAAGGAAAGGAACGGGTCAGGGTCAATGCAGCGACCGAGATCGATGCCGTTCGAGATTGCCCGGTGATTCTTCTTTGCGTTAAAGCGAACGATACATCCGCTGCCGCAGCGCAAATGGCTCAATTTGTTAGGCCGGAGACAATTGTAGTGTGCCTTCAGAACGGCGTCGACAATGCGGAAAAAGTTAGCGCTGCTGCGAATATCGTTGCCATACCAGCCGCAGTTTATGTCGCTGTGTCGGTCCCGGAACCCGGACGCGTGAAACACCTCGCGCGCGGTGATTTGATCATCGGTCCTGCGTCTGAGACAACGACGAAGGCAGCAGACCTTTTCGTCCGGGCTGGAATTCCGTGCAGTGTCTCTGACAACATTGAAGGCGAGCTGTGGGTGAAACTTCTGCGCAACTGCGCGCTAAACGCGATATCTGCATTGGGCAATGTTCGGTACGGTGAAATCGCGCGAAACGCCGATGCAAAACAGCTGATGTCGCGCGTAGTTGACGAAGTACTGGCGGTGGCCCGGGCGGCACGCGTAGTATTGCCGAACGTCCATGACCATGAATCAGGAATGGCGGCAGCAATGGAGCTGGCCACACAAATGTCGGACGCCTTGTCTTCTACTGCGCAGGATTTGAGCCGGGGGCGACCGACGGAAATCGATGCGCTGAACGGATATATTGCCCGTCGGGGCGCCGAGCTTGGCATTCCTGTGCCGGTCAATCATGCGTTGTTGACGCTGGTGAAATTGGCCGAGCAAAAAGGCGCCATCTAGCCGGCAAAAATTTTTTCAAAAAAGAGTTTGCGTGTGCATGACTGTTATAGTTAAGTATAACACCATGACAGTTGGCAACCACCACAACCGGATCAACGGATTTCTCGCTAAAGGCAGGTCTAAAACATCGGATGAATCGTGAATGGAATGATGCTCAGCCGATTTATCGCCAGCTCCGCGATCGCGTCGTGCACATGATTCTCGATGGCGTACTCAAAGAAGGCGATCCATTGCCGTCGGTGCGCAATGTCGCTGCCGATCACCGGGTGAATCCGCTCACTGTTCTCAAGGCCTACCAGGAATTGGTGGACGAAGAGCTAGTCGAAAAGAGGCGAGGCCTGGGGATGTTCGTCAAGGCCGGCGCGCGAGATTTGTTGCTAAAAGGAGAGCGCCAGAAATTTCTCAACGAGCATTGGCCGCGAGTGCACGCAACCATGCGGCGACTAGGGCTCAGTCCGGAAGAGCTGTTGAAAACGGCGAGCGTATCGAAAAGGAAGGAGCGATAACGTCATGGCTTGCATTGAAGCACGCGGTCTTCGCAAAACGTACGGCACAACCGTGGCGCTGGACGGTATCAATCTTCGGGTCGAAGAGGGTCGCATTCTGGGGATGATCGGCCCGAACGGCGCGGGAAAAACCACCGCACTTAATGCCATTCTCGGACTCACTTCTTACGAGGGAGAATTGAAAGTGCTCGGGCGCGATCCGTGGACCAATCGCGACGAACTCATGCGTCATGTCTGCTTCATAGCAGATGTGGCGGTGCTACCGCGCTGGATCCGTGTTTCCAATTTGCTCGATTACATGGCAGGCGTGCACCCGCGGTTTGATCGCGCAAAGGCTGAGGGTTTTCTGGCAAAGACGACGATCAAACGCACCAGCAAAGTCAGAGAATTATCGAAGGGGATGGTGGCGCAGTTGCATCTCGCGATCGTGATGGCGATCGATGCGCGATTGTTGGTGCTCGATGAACCGACGCTTGGTCTGGACATTTTGTATCGCAAACAGTTCTACGATTCACTGCTGAACGATTATTTCGATCGGAGCCGCACGATCGTTGTCACCACGCACCAGGTAGAAGAAGTGCAGGATGTCCTGACCGATCTGATGTTCATCGACCGCGGTCGCATCGTGCTCGAGTGCAGCATGGAAGAATTCGACTCGCGCTACACCGAAGTGATGGTGAATCCCGAGCACCTCGCTGGCGCCCGGGCGCTTAATCCCCTGCATGAACGACCGGTCTTCGGGCGGACCGTGCTGTTGTTCGATGGCGTTGATCGCGACCGACTGGCAGCGGTCGGTGACGTTCGCCGCCCAAGCATTGCCGATTTATTTATCGCGATGATGAATCCGCTTTCGTCACGCAACCGTGAGACTCCGGCGTCGCAAGCGGACCAAGTTGGAATAGCTAAATGAACACTCTACCAGACACGATGCCCGAATCTGCCGGGGTCAATGCTCCCGGCTACAGCGCAAAGACACAGCCGTTCTATTGGTCCGTGCGACGAGAACTGTGGGAGAACCGATCGATCTACATCGCGCCACTGATCGTTGCCGCTGTCGCGCTGTTTGGATTTCTAATCAGCTCGATCGGGCTTCCCGAGCGACGACGTGCGGTTTTATTGCTCGGCTCTGCCAAAGCGCGAGCCGCAATTGGAGTGCCGTACGACGTAGCGGCAGTGATGCTGATTCTGACTGCGTTTGTGGTCGGCCTTTTTTACTGCCTGGATGCATTGTACGGCGAACGCCGTGAGCGCAGTATTCTGTTCTGGAAATCGTTGCCGGTTTCAGATTGCACGACCGTGCTATCCAAAACGAGTGTTCCGTTACTTGTCTTGCCGCTTGTTGCATTCGTTACCATCCTTGCAACGCAGTTTCTGATGGTGCTCTGGACCAGCGTGCTGCTGATAACTCACGGCATGAGTCCCGCTTCGACGTGGACAATTTTACCGCTGTTTCAGCAGAGCTTGATCCTGTTCTACGGACTGGCAGCGATCGCAATTTGGCATGCGCCTATTTACGGTTGGGCATTATTGGTTTCCGGTTGGGCCCGGCGCGCAACCTTTCTCTGGGCTTTGCTGCCCTTAATCGCGATAGCGGTTTTCGAGAAAATCACCTTTAATACCTCGCATTTCACCTCGCTCCTGAAGGACCGCTTATTCGGTTTTGCTCCCAGGGCCTTCGCATTTGACCCATACCACGGCGTTGCCATTGACTCACTACTGCAACTTACCCCGGGCCGCTATTTGAGCGCACCCGGTCTTTGGGCCGGGCTGCTCTTTGCGGCTATTTGCATTGCTGCTGCGATCCGACTGCGGCGATATCGCGGGCCACTTTGATTTACCCGTCTCAACTTAACTTCAATCCAAAGAATCATGAGAATGACTATACTTGTTAGCGCTTGTTGGTTTTTCGTTGCAGCCTCGCTGTTTGGCTCGTCTTTGCAGGAACGGAACAAAGCGATCGCCAAACGTGCGTTCAATGAGCTCCTCAGCCAGGGACGCTTTGAACTCGCAGAGCAGCTTTACGCGAAAGATTTCGTCAACCACGGCATTCATTCCAACGTGGATCTGGAAAAGGATCAGGAGGCACTGAAAGGCTGGCACCAGGCGTTCCCCGACATCGTTGTCGTCCCTGAGAAGCTCATCGCCGAAGGCGATCTCGTCACTGTTTACTGGATTGCTCGCGGCACAAACACCGGGACAGGCAACGGATTGCCTGCCACGGGCAAGACAGTGGAATTGGCCGGGATAACTATCTGGCGAATTCTCGATGGCAAAATCAAAGAGGAATGGTCTGCGTTCGATCAGCTTTCAATGTTGGAACAACTCGGGCTGCT
>JBLMXD010000284.1:0-4213 GCA_050257575.1 Alphaproteobacteria bacterium
ACTTCGGTGCGCTTAATTCCCTCAGGCGTAAGTTCGAACGCCCAGGCAATGATCAGCGCGACAGGAAAACCGAGCGCCGTCAGAAGAATAACGAGTCGAATCGCCCAGTTCGGAATTTCCAAGAATGGAAAGACCTGCGTTGCGACCTGAATTAAAAGCCACGCGACGACGGCATAGGCGGCCGCGACTTTGTATACGTTACGCCGCTTCAGCTCGGCGAAGAGACTACCCACGTTCATTTCGAAGCACCCGCTCCTTTGAACTCGCTTGCCGGAATGATCTTCTCCGCCAGCGCCTCGAAGCGCGGATCACCGCGCAATGGATCGAACAGCGGGTCTACTCTGATAGAGCCAATGTTGCCTCCGTCACGTTCCCGGAAGCTTTGTTCAAGACAGCGAATCGCTTCGTCTTTATTGTTCATACTCAAGTAGAGCGGGACACGATGGTAGGCGAGGACTTCCCGCTCCTGACTGATCCTGTCGAGCTCCGCCAACGCTTGTTGCGCAGCGCCCTTGTCACCGGCTCTGGTTTTTGCAGCCGCCCAGAGAGCCAAAGTGTATGGGTCGTCGCTCAGTTGTTTCGCCTTTTCGTATTCTGCGATGGCCCCGGCGAGATCGCCCTTCTGTTCAAGAACAAGGCCTAGAAAATAATGAGGATAAAAAAATGTTGGGTCGAGCTCCAACGTCTTTTGCAATTGCGCGATGGCGTCGTCGTAACGGCGAGCTAAGTACATGTTGACGCCCAGGTCCGCGTTAATAATCGGAGATAGAGGATCGAGTTCGACCGCCCGCATGCCCTCTGCGATCGCTTCCTCGAATCGTCCCAAACCCACCAGCACGTCGTTGCCGAGCCAGTGATGCGCCGTGGCATAGTTTGGCTGAAGCTCAATCGCCCGCCGGTATTCACGCATTGCTCCGGCGAGGTCAAGTTCATAGAATAACATCTTGCCGAGCGCGGTGTGCGCTTCGGCCAGGTTGGGATCGAGGCTTAGAGCATTGAGCGCCGCCTCTTTCGCCTTCGGATATGCGTCGCCCCGCGCCGCGCCCGTGTAATAAGAAAGGAGCGCGTAGGCATTGGCCAGACCGGCATAGGCCGGGGCGTAGTTCGGATCGCGCGCGATCGCCTGCTCGTAGAAAGCGATGGCTCTGGGGATGTTGTCTCCCGAACGCTTTTCCCAAAGCGACCGGCCCTTATGATAAAGCTCGTACGCCGCTGTATCGGTCGTAGCTTGCGCCGCCATCATCTGTTTTTCGGACCCGGTAAGCTTTGCCTGCAACGTATCGGCAATGCTTTTCGCAATGTCGCTTTCTACCGCGAAAATGTCGGTGAGCTTGCGATCGTAAATCTCCGCCCACAGGTGCGTGCTCGTCATCGCGTTAATGAGCTGCACGTTGACACGGACCTGGTCGTTCACTTTCTGGACGCTGCCTTCGAGGATATTGCGGACGCCCAATTGTTTCGCAATCTCCGGCAAATTTTCCGGCGCGCTTTTGAATTTCTGGGTCGAGGTGCGCGCGATAACTTTCAGGTCTGCAACTTTTGCCAGGCGTGTGAGGATTTCATCTTGTACGCCTTCGGTGAAAAACGCGTTGTCAGGATCGCGGCTGAGATTATCGAAGGGCAAAACCGCAATCGATTTTTTGGGAAGTGTCGAAGCCTCAGACTCCTCGCTCTGCTTGCCGGGTGGCAGATCATTGGACGCAGATCGAAGCGTTTGAGCGGTATAACGCCCCAGAAAAAACAGCGCGATGGAGATCGCGCCGCAGATAACCACGACGTAAATCCACACATGCTTTTTCGACCGCGCAGCTGCCGGCAGCAGATCAGCCGTCTCGGTTCGCTTGAGTCCCTCCGGCGTTAGCTCAAAGGCCCAGGCGATAATCAATGCAATTGGAAACCCAATTGCGACCAGAGCAATCACCAGCCTAACAACCCAGTTCGGTATCTCGAGAAAGGGAAAGACCTGCGTCGCGACCTGAACAAGAAGCCAACTAACAACCGCGTAGGCGACGGCCACCTTGTAAACGTTGCGCCGCTTCAGCTCGGCGAAGAAATTGCCTCTCATTTCGAAGCAGTCGCTCCTTTGAATTCTCGCAACGGAACAATTTTCTCCGCCAGCGCTTCGAAGCGCGGATCGCCGCGCAGCGGATCAAGAAACCGATCGCCGCGAATGAAGGAAAGCCAATTCCCATTGCGCTCTTCATAGGATTGCTCGAGCGCGGTCAGCGCCTGCTCGCGGTCACCCAAACCAAGATAAACAATCGCGAGGTTATATGGATCCAGGTAATGCTGCTCGCGGATGGCCTGGAGTCGTCCGAGAATTTTTCTCGCTTCATCCTTGCGTCCGATCGTGCCATACAAATGACCCAAAAAGGGGAGCCAATCTTCGTCCAATGCGATCGCCTTCTCATACTCCGCCATGGCTTCCGGGATCTGACCCTTGAGCTCAAGCGCATTCCCCAAATTGCCGTGGGCACTAGGAAATCCGGCGTCCATCTCAATCGTCTTGCGCAACTGGGCGATCGCCTCGTCGAGGCGGCCGGCCTGTATCAGGGCGAAGCCCAGGTTGCTGTTGATAATGAGCGAGAGAGGATCGAGTTCCAACGCGCGCCGCATCTCCGCGACCTCCTGTGCGCTCTCACCTAATGGCGCCAGCACATTGAGAGCAAACCAGTGGTGGGCCGTCACGTCATTCGGGTTCAATTGCAGCGCTCGCTCGAATTCCGCCCTCGCCGCGGAAAAGTTGAACTGGAAAATTGCGTGCAAGTTCCCCAGAGCCGCATGCGCCTCTGAAGAGGTTTCGTCCAACGCCAGCGCTTTTTGAATCGCGGCCTCGGCGGGCGGAACGCACTCCTTCGGAGAGCCCCCATCGTAAGCCGGCAATAAGAGCCAGGCCTGGGCCAGCATCGCGTAGGCCAGCGCATAATCCGGATCTTTCGCGATCGCCTGGTTGAAGTAGTCGATCGATTTCCGCACATCGGGCGCAGTGCGTTTGTTCCAGAAAAAGCGGCCCTTGAGATAAAGTTCGTAGGCTTCCTCATTTGTTGTCGGCTTTTTCGCCAGCTGGATTTTCTCCGAGCCGGTCAGCTTCACCCGCAGCGTGTCGGCAATGGTTTTTGCGATCTCGCTTTCGACCGCAAAAATGTCGTTCAGCTTGCGATCAAAGGTTTCCGCCCAAAGATGCGCATCGGTTGCCGCCTTAATCAGCTGCACATTCACCCGAACCTGGTCGTTGGATTTCTGCACGCTGCCTTCCAGGATGTGCGCGACGCCAAGTTGCCGCGCGATCTCGGGCAGATTCTCGGGCGAACTCTTAAAATGTTGCGTCGTGGTGCGCGAAATCACTTTTAGATCGGCGACCTTCGACAGTCGCGTCAGGATTTCATCCTGCACGCCTTCGGCGAAGTAGGCGTTCTCCTTGTCGCTGCTCAGATTTTCGAAGGGCAGAACTGCGATCGATTTTTCCGGAATCGTCGAAGTTGTAGCCGCCTGGGCCCGAGCCGGACTGGCGTTTTGTCGAGGCGCGACCTTGGTTTTCTGGCGTTGGAAGAGAAAGACGCCCATGCCAATGACGACCAGCAGAATCACGGTGACTGCAACCCAGCCGATCGGAAGTCGTCGGGAGCCGATATCGCGTTCTTCGCGCTTCGCAGTCGGCCGAGTATCGCGTTCCCAGGGCAGGACGATGCGAAACAAATCCATCGGCACCGCAATGTTCTTCAACTCAGTCGGCGCCAGCTTTTCGAAGCGCGCTTCCAGCGCGTTGCGAATCTGACGTTCCACGTCCATTGACACACAGATCCCGCCCGGCCCCGCGACCGGCTCGATCCGCGAAGCGATGTTCACTCCATCGCCATACACGTCGCCGCCGCGATGGACTACATCCCCGATGTGAATGCCGATTCGAACTTCAATGCGACGATCAGGCGGGATATCAGCGTTGCGTCTGGTCAGCGCCCGCTGAATCTCGATCGCGCATTGCGCCGCTTCCAAAGCGCTGGTGAACTCGACCAGGAAAGCGTCGCCAATGGTTTTGATCTCAGTGCCGTTAAAACGAGGGAAAATTTCACGAAACAGTCGGCGGTGTTCCTGCAACAACTCCAGCGCCAGCTTGTCGTCGCGCTGCGATAATGCGCCGTAACCGACCATGTCGGTGAACATGATGGCCGCCAGCCTGCGTTGCTCAGTATCCGCGCTCATGACTCAGTAAACA
>JBLMXD010000285.1:0-3924 GCA_050257575.1 Alphaproteobacteria bacterium
CTCCGGGCTTACAAGAACATCCGCAGCTTTCGTGGTGAAGCACGATTCTCCACCTGGCTTTATCGAATCGCCTACAACTGCTTTCGCGAGGACGCGCGGCGCCGCAAAGAGCTGGTTGGCGTGGATGAGGAGCAATGGCAGGCGGAGCAAGATCCTCACACTGTCGACCCCGCTTTGAGGCATGATCTTATGCACGCTCTGAGTCTGCTTCCGTTACACGAACGCACGGCGATTGTGCTTTGCTGCCAAAATGGTCTGTCGCATGACGAGGCTGCACGTGTTCTGGAGATTCCCTTGGGGACGGTAAAGACGAACGTTTTGCGCGGGCGTGAGAAGCTAAAACGGACACTGGCGGCCTGGGCGCCGAATTGATATAGTAAATCCAATGATCAACGATGAAACGCTAGATCGACAGTTGCGCGAAGCGGCACCGTATATCGACGATGACGGATTCACCGCCCGCGTCATGGCCAGGCTGCCTGTGGCGCGACCCGAGCCGCAGTGGCTGCGCTCAATGATTGTGTTTGGCCTCGCGTTACTCGGCTGTGGAGTTGCTTACGTGCTTTCGGGGGGCAGCCGCATCGTTCGTGAAGGTGTAATCCAGTTGGCGGACTTCCCGATTTGGCTGTTACTGGTGTTCGCGTTTGGTTGCGGGCTCGTCGTCGGCGCTTTCGCCGTCATCTTCGCGATTCGCAAGACGCCAGAAGTGCGCGATCTGACAAGGCTGGAGTTTTAGAGCGACCGAGCGGCGGCTAGTTCACGCGCTTTTTGTACATCGCGTTCAATCTGGCGCACCAGCGCATCAACGTTTTCAAATTTCGCCTCCGGCCTGAGAAAACGAACGAACCGGAGCTCCAGATCTTTGCCATAGATGTCATGGTCAAAATCGAGCAGGTGAATTTCGAGAGTCCGATCCGATTTTCCGCTACTTACGGTAGGTCGATAGCCAAGATTCACCACACCGGGATAGACGATACCGTCCAGCTTCGCCTCGGCAAAATAGACGCCATTCGGCGGGAATTTTTCGCTGTGGGCACTTAGGTTTGCTGTTGGAAATCCGATTTTCTTTCCGAGATCGTCACCGTGCACCACCGTCCCTAAGATCGTGTATTCGCGGCCAAGCATTGTCGCGGCTTTTTCCAGATCGCCCGTTTCCACGGCGCGGCGGATCGTTGTGCTGCTAACGATTTCGCCACTAACGCTTACCGGTGGAATTCCCACGACGTTGAAATCGAATTGAGCACCTAATCGCGTCAACAATTCCAGATTGCCACGTCGGTTTTTGCCAAAAGACCATTCATGTCCGACGCAAATTTCACGCAGCGGTCTCGAATACTGTACCAACTGTTGCACGAAAGCTTCCGGTTCGGTTGCGGCGAACTCTCTGTCGAAGGTAATGATCAAAAGGTGCCGCACGCCAAGCGTGCGGATCAGAGCGATTTTGTGCAGCGTGGCGGTAAGCAGATGCGGCGCTTTCTCCGGCCGCAATATTTTCTCCGGGTGTGGATCAAACGTCACCACCACTGGTGTGCCGTTTGCCGCCCCGGCGTGCTCCGCAGATGTCGAAATCACGGCGTGATGCCCAAGGTGCACGCCGTCGAACACGCCGATAGCTAAAAAGAGCGGACCAGGAAAGTGCGATAGCTCCGGAATCGAGCGTAGGATTTGCATCATAGATCCGATGTAGCCGTGTAACGATTCAACGAACCATCCAAATAAACATGGGCCTTCATCTCATGCCCCTCGCATCCTGGAAACTTCCGGCAGACTCAACATGCGGTTGAAGATTTCTTCTGGTGTCGAGTTTTTGATTTCATCGACGGTGATCGCATTGATTACATCGAAACGGCCGGATTTCGTACGCCGCAGCGATTTCAAATACGCGCCGCAACCGAGCGTCTCGCCGATCTCATGAACATAGGTGCGGACATAAAACCCTTTGCTGCACAACACGCTGAAATCTATTTCCGGCAAGGCGATCCGGTCGATTGTATAGCGATAAACGTGAACAAGACGGGGTTCGCGCTCGACCACTTTTCCCTGGCGCGCCAGTTTGTACAACGGCACGCCGCCGTGTTTTTTTGCGGAAACCATGGGAGGCATCTGATAAAAATCGCCGCGGAACTTTTCGAATGCGGCCCGGATTTGCTTCTCATCCAAAGGCGGCACAGGCCGCTCCTGAATCGTTTCACCCTCCCGATCCTGTGTATCGGTTGTAACGCCCAGCACAAACGTGCCGACATATTCCTTGTCCTCGCTCATCAGCAGATCCTGAACCTTTGTTCCGCGGCCAACGGTGAGCAAAAGCAGACCCGTAGCGATTGGATCAAGTGTCCCGCAATGGCCGATCTTTTTTGTTCCAAGCTGTCGTCGCGCCAACGCCACGACGTCGTGTGACGTCATTCCTTCGGCTTTGTCCACCAGCAGGACGCCGTCAGCAGACGCCGATGCCTTCAACGGCTTCACTGATTTCCTCCAGAACTTTTTGTTCGACTTCGGCGAGCGTTCCCCGAACACGTGCGCCGGCGGCGAGCGCATGCCCGCCGCCACCAAATTTTTGGCAAATAGCGCAGACATCGACCTTTTCATCTTTCGAACGCATACTTATGCGCACCTTGCCGTCGGAAAGTTCCTCGAAGAACACAGCAACAACGACGCCATGGACTGCGCGGAGATGATCGATGAGACCCTCGTTGTCCTCGGGAATGACAGCGAGTTCTACGGCGGTCTTCAGGCTGAGGCTACACGATGCCACCCGGCCGCATGCGCTAAAGTGCATGGTTCGCAGCAGTTCGCGTAAAAGTTCCAACCTGCGCCGGGGATAATTCTCGTACAATTGCTGGCTTATTTTCCCAATATCCAGGTCGCCGGCGCGTATTAACTCGGCGGCAATTTCAAATGTGGCTGCGCTGGTTTTTGGGTACTGAAACGAGCCGGTATCGGTGGAGATCGCAGCGAAAAGATTCTCTGCGACGTCGCGATTCATGGGCAACCCCTGACTCTTGATCAGTTTGAAAATGATTTGCCCTGTTGCCGGGGCTTCGGCATCGATGTGTACCAGATCCCCATAACCCGGATTGCTGATGTGATGATCGATGTTGATCCAAAGTTTCGCCGACGCGATCGCCGCGAGCGTATTACCCAGCCGGTTTTGAATGGCAGTATCAAGTGCGACTACGACATCGACGTGCTCCGCCTTCGCAGGGGGTTTGGTCAGCAATTCGGCGCGAGGCAGGAAAGAATATTTCTCCAGCATGCCTTCTTCGTTCCAAATGCGCACGTCCTTCCCGAGTCCCTGTAGCGAAAGTCCCAGTGCGAGTTGACTCCCAAGCGCGTCGCCATCGGGACGAACGTGACTGAGCACAACGAACCGGTGATGTTCGCGAAAGACCGCGCCGATTTCGTCAAATGTTGCAGCCATCATGTTATGGTTACCGCCCGCGTCGACGACGAAAAGGAAGGGACGACTCGCTATGATAGATGGGCCCTCCAGGCGTGGCGACAGTATTCACTCGTTGTGGCCGTCGCGTTTTCCGAGGTCATCCAAGATTTCAAGGACGCGTGCACCGCGTTTGATGGACTCGTCCAGATGAAAAATCAGGTGGGGCGTATATTTCAGAACTACGTGCCGGGAAAGTTCAGTTTGCAGCGCAGACCGGTGCGCTTCCAGTTTATCGATCACACTGGCGCCAGTTTCCGCGCGAAGAGTACTGACAAAGACGTGCGCGGTCTTAAGATCAGGCGCGACGTCGACGGCGTTAACGCTAACCAGCGCGCCATCGAAGTTGATTTCTCGGGGGATAATGGCGCTCAGCTCACGTTTTACCAATTCGTTTAAGCGTAGTTGTCGATGTTTCATTCGTTGCTGGCGTCCCCGAGGAAACGCTGGTGTCCGTCGCGGCGGACGCCCTACAATTTTTGGGC
>JBLMXD010000286.1:0-5390 GCA_050257575.1 Alphaproteobacteria bacterium
TCGGATTGTGGCGTAGGTTTGCTACTTTGCGCGTCGAACCGAGTGTGTCGAAAATAATCTCAAACTCATCCGATATAGCGAATCCCACGACCGCGGCTTGCGGGGCTAACGACGTAGACACCGACGCTTCCACTGCCAGCCGATGTTCTTTCAGGAACCGCAGCAGGTCTTCGGGTTGCATGGCGAATTGCGCAGACGAGCCCTAACGAGAAAGAGATAAGCCACGGCAGAGTGTCGTGGCATTTACCCTGAATGCATTTCGCAATGGGGCCGTTGGCTGAGTCGTCATTAATTGGGGCTTGGATTTGAGTAGCGAAGCTTATCAGAGCGAGCTGCTAAAAATCAATCCGGATGAAGAGACCAATCTACGCAGCGTTGGATCTGCACAGCCGCTACAGCGTGCTGGGCAGCATGGGGCACAACGGCCGGACGCAGCCGCGGATGCGTTTTCCCACTGAAGCAAGCATTCTGCGAGCAGAAGTGGAGCGGGTTGGAAGAGGCTTTGAGGAGATAGGCGAGTTCCAGCGCATCCCGGGAGTGGGACCAATGGCGGCCCACGTCTTTAGCGCGATCATTGAACAACCGAGCCGCTTCCCGAACAAGCATAAGCTTTGGAAATACAGTCAACGGCAGAAGCGATCGGTCGATCCGGTAAGCGGGCAAGTGCGACGTCACCACGTATTAGAGAAACCTCTACAGAACGCGATCAAAAATGCCGTGCACGCGGCGGGAATTGAAAAGCCGGCGAGCTGTCACACCTTGCGGCATTCGTTCGCGACGCATCTTTTGGAAAGTGGATACGACATTCGAACAGTCCAGGAACTGCTCGGTCACAAGGATGTCAGCACGACGATGATTTATACGCACGTAATCAACAAGCCGGGCATCGGAGTGAAGAGTCCGTTGGATTAACGTGCGAGGACAATCAGAGATTCCTCGACTTCGCTTGGAATGACACGCGACGAATTAAACGTCGTAATACATCGAAAACTCGTAGGGATGAGGCCTCAGGCGTAGTGCGTCGTATTCCTTTTGTTTCATGTCGATCCAGTTGGCGATGAAGTCTTCGTTGAAGACGTCGCCGCGCAACAGGAAGGAGTGATTGGCCTGGAGCGCTTCGATTGCGCCACGGAGAGAATCGGGAACGCTGGCAACCTGGGCGAGTTCTTCCGGCGGAAGTTCGTAAAGATTTTTGTCGAGTGGATCGCCGGGGTCGATGCGGTTTTGAATTCCGTCGAGACCGGCAAGCAACATGGCTGAGAAGGCAATGTACGGATTCGCCGCAGGGTCCGGTGTGCGAAACTCGAGCCGTTTTGCCTTGGGGCTGGCCGAGTAGGTCGGGATACGGACCGCGGCGGAGCGGTTGCGTGCGGAGTAGGCGAGGTTCACAGGAGCTTCGAATCCCGGCACGAGACGCTTGAAACTGTTGGTGGTTGGATTGGTGAAACAGGTGAGCGCCGGTGCGTGTTTCAAAATTCCGCCGATGAAGAAGAGCGCCATCTCGCTGAGCCCGGCATAACCGTTTCCGGCAAAGAGCGGTTTGCCGTCTTTCCAGAGCGAGATGTGGGTGTGCATCCCTGAGCCGTTATCGCCGAATACCGGTTTCGGCATGAACGTCACAGTCTTGTTGTGGCGCCGGGCGACGTTGCGAATGATGTATTTGTAGTACTGCATCGAGTCGCCCATTTGCTTCAGCGGCGCGAACCGGACGTCGATCTCAGCCTGGCCGGCGGTGGCGACTTCGTGATGTTGTTTGTCGACAGGAATCCCGGCTTTCTCGATCTCGAGCGCCATCTCGTTACGAATGTCCTGCAACGTATCCATCGGCGGCACGGGGAAATAACCTTCCTTCGGGCGAATCTTGTATCCGAGGTTTGGAAACTCCTCGCGTCCGCTGTTCCAATGTCCCTCGGCGCTGTCGACCACGTAAGACGATGCGTTCCCACTGTTCGTAAATCGCACATCATCGAAAATAAAGAACTCCGCTTCCGGTCCGAAAAAGGCCGTATCCGCGATGCCGGTGCTTTTTAGATAGGTCTCGGCTTTTTCGGCGATGCCGCGCGGATCGCGGTCGTACGGCTCCCGTGTAATCGGGTCCACGATGGTGCAAATGAGGGAGAGCGTCGGCTCAGCGTTAAAGATATCGATCCAGGCCGTTGCCGGATCGGGGATAACCAGCATATCGGAGGCGTTAATTACTTTCCAACCGCGAATACTCGAACCGTCAAATCCGAGTCCTTCGGTAAAAACCTCGTCGCTGTATTCGCTCAGAGTAGTGGTGAAATGCTGCCATGTGCCCGGCAGATCGGTAAATTTGAAATCCACGAGCTTTACGCCCTGGTCTTTGATCATCTTACTGACGTCGGAGGGAGTCTTGTCTTTGGCCATATTCAGAGTTGGTAGCTTATTCGTTGAGAGTTGAGGGATTGAAGGGTTACAAAAGTTAAATCGTTGGAAGGTTACATCGTTACATTGTCCAGCGGTGAAATACCAATCGTTTTAACGTTGTAACGATTCAACGTTGTAACGCAGCGTGCCAGGCACGCTACACCGCTTTTTCGCCGATTTCTTCCGTTCGAATGCGCACCGCGTGTTCGACGGGGAGCACGAACACCTTTCCGTCGCCGATCTTGCCGGTCTTCGCCGCGTTGACTACCACGTTGACGGCCTTTTCAATCAGGTCGTCCGCCATCACGACTTCCACTTTCACTTTCGGCAGGAAATCTACCGTGTACTCGCTACCCCGGTAGATTTCGGTGTGTCCTTTCTGCCGGCCGAAGCCCTTCACTTCCGTAACGGTCATGCCTTCGATGCCCAGCTCCGCCAGCGCTTCTTTGACCTCTTCGAGCTTGAATGGTTTGATGATGGCTTCCAGCTTTTTCATGTCGATGTAAACTCAGGACGGCGCGGTGCTTTGCAATCGAAAGCCATCCGCAGCACGCGCTCTCATAGCAATTGCGCGATGCTAATGCAATCACGAATTTTTTCGCGATTAAGGCGGCCATTCTCTGTTCGATATTCAGCGGAGACCGAATGGTACACGATACGCGGTCTCGTCGCCTCTCCCTTCACAAGGGAGAGGGGGAGGGTGAGGGATCAATACAGGTCCGTTGAGACTTCGGCGCAGCAACCCCTCACCTTGATCCTCTCCCCTTCTGAAGGGGAGAGGCGGCAGAAGCTCAAAACGGATGCGCACATCTTGACAACCTAGTATAAGACATCATGATGCTTTTATGCGAACGACGTTAACGCTCGATCCTGATGTTGCTGCCAAGGCGAAGAAAGGCGCCGCGAAACTTCACAAGCCGTTCAAGCAAATCATCAACGCCGCTTTGCGCATCGGCCTTGACGAGGTGCTGAAACCGCCTCGCGCCAAACCTTATCGGATGAAAGGCCGCCCGCTTGGTCTGCGCCCGGGCTTCAGCTACGACAACATCGCAGAATTGCTGGATCGCCTTGAAGGAGAGCACCACCGGTGATCCTGGTCGATACAAACCTACTGCTGTACGCGGAAGACACCGTTTCAGAATCTCATCAGGCAGCACGCACCTGGTGGGAAAAACAATTGAGCGGTCTCGAGCCCGTATGTCTATGCTGGAGCGTGTTGACTGCGTATTTCCGTATCGGCACAAACCCACGAGCGTTACGCCGCCCGTTGACAATTCCCGAAGCCACCGAACGAATACAATCCTGGTTCGAACAGCCGTGTGTCCGTTTAATTCATCCGACTGAACACCACTGGGTGATCTTTCAAAGGATGCTCCGCGAGGGCAAAGCTGTCGGGAATCTCGTAACGGATGCGCACCTTGCCGCTTTGGCCGTCGAACATAATTGTATTTTGCAAACGACCGACGCTGATTTTGCGCGGTTCAAAGGGTTAAAGTGGAACAATCCAATCGACTGAGCGCGTTGAATCGTTCGAGCGGTAGCCGCGACTGAGGGCGCGAGCGGCAGTTTCGCTTCGGCGGAGGCGGATACGTAGGTAAATTTGCGAAAATGGTTTGACGTCTAATACTGAAAACTGATGTCTCGCGACTCTTTCGTTCATCTTCATCTGCACACCGAATATTCGTTGCTGGATGGAAGCATCCGAATGAAGGAGCTGATGAAAAAAGCCGCGGAATTCGGGATGCCCGCCGTGGCGATGACCGATCACGGCAACCTATTTGGCGCGATTGAATTTTACCAGGAAGCGCAGCGTGCCGGCGTGAAACCGATCATCGGTTGCGAGGTTTACGTGGCCCCTGGATCGCATAAGGACAGGCCGCCATCGCGACGCGATTCGGCGTATCACTTTACGCTGCTGGCGGAAAACGAGACGGGTTATCACAATCTCGTGAAGCTGGTTACTACCGCGCATCTGGATGGTTTTCATTATGCGCCGCGGATCGACAAGAACTTGCTGGCGGCGCATTCGACCGGTTTGATCGGATTAAGCGGCTGTCTTGCGGGAGAAATCAACAGCGCGATCCAGGCGAACAACATCGAAAAAGCGAAACAGAACGCCGTCGCTTATCGGGACATCCTCGGCGCGGAAAACTTTTTCATGGAATTGCACGACCATGGAATGGACGAGCAAAAGAAGTGCAACGCGGAGCTCGTGCGGATGGCGAAAGACCTCGGTGTCGGCCTGGTGGCCGCGAACGACGTGCATTTTCTGCGCCGAACCGATCACGAGGCGCACGACGTCATGCTTTGCATCGGCACGGGCAAGATGGTGCAGGATGAAGCGCGGATGCGTTACCTGCCGGAATTGTATTTCAAATCACCGGCTGAGATGCGGCGGGTGTTCGGTGATTTTCCCGGGGCGATCACGAATACGCTCCTAATCGGTGAACGTTGTAATCTCAATCTGGAGTTCGGCTGCTCGAAATATCCGGAATATCCGGTCCCGACCGACGAGACGCGCGAAGGTTATTTGCGCGAGCTTTGCTACCGTGGCTTGCGCGCGCGTTACGGGGAGCGCGCGACGAGCGATCCGGAGTTGGCTCGCCGGCTCGAGTATGAGCTTAGCGTTCTAGAAACAACAGGCTTTGTGAGCTACCTGCTCATCGTTTGGGATTTCATTCATTTCGCCAAGGAAAAAGGCATCCCTGTCGGACCCGGACGCGGCTCGGCTGCGGGCTCAATCGTCGCTTTTGTTCTTGGGATCACCGATATCGATCCGCTTCAGTTCGGACTGATTTTCGAGCGGTTTCTAAATCCCGATCGCGTTTCCCCTCCAGACATTGACGTTGATTTTTGCGAAGCGCGCCGCGGCGAAGTCCTGGAATATGTCCGTCAGAAATACGGTGAGCGTCGCGTCGCGCAGATCATCACCTTTGGCAAACTAAAGGCAAAAAGCGTGGTGCGCGACGTAGGCCGGGTGCTGGGGTGGAGCTATCGCGATG
>JBLMXD010000287.1:0-8699 GCA_050257575.1 Alphaproteobacteria bacterium
TTCGTTAGGCCAGATGAAGCGCAGTGATGATGACATCAATCAGTTTGATCCCGATAAACGGCACGATGACACCACCAAAGCCGTAGATGAGCAGGTTGCGTTGCAAAACGGCTAGTGCGCCCATTGGTTTGTAAGCGACGCCGCGCAACGCCAGCGGGATGAGGGCGACAATAATGAGCGCATTGAAAATGACGGCGCTCAAAATCGCGCTGGTGGGACTATGGAGACGCATGATGTTAAGCGGCGCGATGGCGGGAAAGGTGGCTATCAGCATCGCCGGAATGATGGCGAAATATTTCGCGATGTCGTTTGCGATGCTGAAGGTGGTGAGTGAGCCGCGTGTAATGAGCATCTGTTTGCCGATCTCGACGATGTCGAGCAGTTTCGTCGGGTTGCTGTCGAGATCGACCATGTTGCCGGCCTCGCGCGCGGCTTGGGTGCCGGTGTTCATCGCCACACCCACGTCGGCTTGAGCCAGAGCCGGCGCATCATTCGTTCCGTCGCCGGTCATCGCAACCAGGTGACCCTCGGCTTGCTCCTGACGAATACGCTTCAGCTTTTGTTCCGGCGTGGCTTGGGCCATGAAATCGTCGACGCCGGCCTCCGCTGCGATCGCCGCGGCGGTCAGCGGATTATCGCCGGTGATCATCACCGTCTTGATTCCCATTTTGCGCAATTGCGCAAATCGTTCTTTGATCCCGCCTTTGACGACGTCCTTCAGCTCAATCGTGCCGAGCGTCAGCATGTCGGACGCAACGACGAGCGGCGTTCCGCCACGATGCGAAATTTCATCGACTGTCTTTGTGACGAACTGTGGAAAGATGCCGCCCGCCGATTCGACAAAACTACGCATTGCATCGGCTGCACCTTTGCGGATGCGCATTTTCGGTTCGGCGCTATTAGCATGAAGATCGACACCGCTCATACGGGTCTGAGCGGTGAATGGCGCAAACGTCGCCTCCAGTTCGTGCATCTTCCGCGCACGCAGCCCGAATTTCTCTTTCGCCAGGACGACAATGGAGCGGCCTTCCGGTGTTTCATCGGCCAGCGAACTCAGCTGCGCCGAGGCCGCCAGGTCATCAGGCGAAACACCCGGAGCCGGATGAAAAGCCACAGCCATGCGACTGCCCAGGGTAATCGTGCCGGTTTTGTCGAGCAATAAAACGTCAACATCCCCCGCCGCTTCCACCGCGCGTCCGCTCATCGCAAGTACATTGCGCTGCAGAACACGATCCATTCCAGCAATGCCAATGGCGCTTAGCAATCCGCCGATCGTTGTGGGAATAAGACACACAAGCAGCGTTACCAGGACGGGAATCGAAAAATTCGTCGCTGAATAAATACCAAACGGCTTCAGCGTTACGCACGCGAGAAGAAAGATGAATGTCAACGCAGCAAGCAGGATCGTAAGCGCGATTTCGTTAGGCGTTTTCTGGCGGCGCGCGCCTTCGACAAGCGCTATCATTTTGTCCAGAAATCCGGCGCCTCTATCAGCCGTTACGCGGATCACAATCCGGTCGCTCAGTACACGTGTGCCGCCGGTCACCGCACTGCGATCGCCGCCGCTCTCGCGAATTACAGGTGCAGATTCGCCGGTGATCGCAGCCTCATCCACGCTCGCGATTCCTTCGACCACGTCGCCATCTGCCGGAATGGTATCCCCCGCTTCACACACCACCAAGTCACCTTTCTGCAGTGCCGGGGCGGGGACTTTCTCTTCGCCTCCCTTCCGCAACCGACGCGCGATTGTGTCCTTTCGCGCCCGTCGCAAGCTGGCGGCTTGCGCTTTTCCGCGGCCTTCCGCCACCGCTTCAGCGAAATTAGCAAAAAGCACCGTGAACCACAACCAGATTGCGAGTTGCGTCACGAACCCCCGCAGTCCTGGCTCACCGGTAAAAATTCCCGCTGTGGTTAGGGCCGCGCCTACCATGGTCACAAACATGACCGGGTTCCTCACCATCAAACGCGGATTCAGCTTTTTGAACGCATCACCGATAGCTGGGCCGACAATGTTCCAGTCGAAGAGCGATGCAGGTCTTTGCGTCATAAGTTCGGAGTTAGAAAAGCCTTCCGCCCTGCATCAGGAAGTGCTCGACAATCGGGCCAAGAGTCAGCGCCGGGAGAAAGTTTAGCGCGCCAATCAAGAGCACGGTTCCGAGAAGCAGAATCAAAAACGTGCCGCCTGAGACTGGAAACGTACCGACGCTTCGCGGGGCGACTTTCTTCTGCGCCAACGATCCCGCCAGCGCCATGATCGGCACAATCATAAGGAACCGCCCGAACAACATGTCGATACCGATCGTTGTATTGTAAGGCAGTGTGTTTCCCGAGAGGCCGGCGAATGCGCTCCCGTTGTTGCCGGCGCCGGAGCTAAACGCGTAGAGAATTTCGCTCAGCCCATGCGGGCCTCTGTTATTCCGTCCGGCCAAGCCCCATTTGGCTACTACGGCCCAGGCCGCAAGGCCGAGGATCGAAATGGCGAGGATGAGCAGCGAGAGCATCGCCATCTTCACTTCGTACGCCTCGATCTTTTTACCAAGATATTCCGGCGTGCGACCAACCATCAGACCCGCAATGAAAACTGCGAGCACGACGAATACCAGCATGCCGTAAAGACCTGCCCCGACTCCGCCGAAAATCACTTCGCCCAGTTGAATGTTAAAGAGCGGAACGAACCCGCCCAGCGCGGTAAAGGAATCGTGCATCGAATTCACCGCACCGCAGGAGGCGTCAGTAGTGATCGTGGCGAAGAGAGCGGAATTAAAAATGCCGAACCGGACTTCCTTTCCCTCCATGTTGCCACCGGCAAGGCCGAGACTCTGGTGGATTGGATTGCCAGTCGCTTCCGCCCGCCAAGACAACAGCACACCACCAACAAAGAGAACCAACATCGCTGCCCAGACGGTCCAGCCGTGTTTCTGGTTTTTCACTAAGCAGCCGAGGTAGTAGGTAAGCCCACTGCCAATTGAGAAGATCGACAGCATCTGGAAGAAATTTGAGAGCGGCGTCGGATTCTCGAACGGGTGCGAAGCGTTGGCATTGGCGTATCCCCCGCCGTTCGTACCAAGCATCTTGATCGCGACCTGCGATGCCATCGGACCTTGCACGATGTTCTGCTCGGTCACAGTTTGTTCTTCTGTTACCGGTTTGCCGTCCGGTCCTTTGATCGTCTCACCTTGATCGTTCTTCTTCTCCACCTTGATCTTCATCGGCTCGACCAGCGTGGCCTTGGTATAAGGCTTGAAATTTTGAATCATCCCCTGGGACACGAGAAACACCGCGAACACCAGGCAAATCGGCAGCAGCAGATAGTAGGTCACGCGCACCAAATCGACCCAGAAGTTGCCGACTGTCGTTGCCGAATGCCGTGCAATTGCCCTAACGAGCGCAGCGGTGATGGCGATACCTGTAGCAGCCGAGACAAAATTGTGGAACGTCAGCCCGACCATCTGCGAGAAATACGACATCGTGGATTCGCCGCCGTAGTTCTGCCAATTCGTGTTGGTGGTGAAACTGACGGCGGTGTTAAACGAAAGATCGGGACCGACTCCTGGTAATTGTTGCGGATTCAGTGGCAGAAAATATTGCAAGCGCAGGATCACGTAGGTGAACAGGCAACCCACCAGACTGAACAGCAGCATCGCCAGTGTGTATTGTTTCCAGTTGTGCTCTGTCTTCGAATCGACGCCCATGCCACGGTACGTCAATCGCTCCAGCGGTCGCAGCACCGGGTCGAACCACGTTCTGCCATTCGCGTCGAGCACACGCATCAGATAAAGGCCCATCGGCTTCGTCACCACCGCGAGCGCGCTGATGTAGATGGCGAATTGAATCCAACCTGAAGCTTGCATGATTTGTTCCTCAGAACTTTTCAGGCCGGATCATGGCCACGAGCAGATAAACAAACAGCACCAGTGCGATAACGCAGACAATGACGGTTTCCATTTGTCCTCCTACAATTTTTCGCAAATCACCGTGTACAGCGCGCTCACAAGAAAAAACGCGATGACTATTCCTACGAAAACGAGATCGCTCATAAACCAGCTCAATTATGAGCGAGACTCGATGGAAGGTTAATTAAACCGCGTGCGAAATGCGTTAAAAAATCGTTAACGCACGGCCATAAATATCACTTCTGCGCCTGAAGATGCGCCACTACCTCGATCTCGGCAGTCTGCGGAAACATGTCGAGCGGCGTTATCGAATTGATCGTGAATTTCTCCTGCAAATCTTTTAGGTCGCGCGCCAGGGTCGCAGGATTGCAGGAAACGTAGATCAGCGTTTGCGGCGCAAGGTCGATGATTCCCTGCCGAACGGGTGCGCCAAGCCCTGTTGCCGGAGGATCGACGATCAGCGTGAACAAAGGACGGCTTCCTGTCCGTTGTTCCTTAGCCTCCATCACTACGGAACCATCGTTCCTCGTCAGCTCCTTCTCCACATCCGCAGCAATGTACGTCTCTTTCTCAGTTGCGTCCTTTTTTGCAGCCGAGATTGCAAATTTGTCCCAGTCGATTCCGATAGTCCGGTCGAACTTGTCGAGCAGGGCTTTTGCAAGGAATCCGGCGCCGCAATAGGCATCGATCAGCAGTTTTTGATCCGGAGGTGTTAGACCGACAATCAAATCTCGCAGAACGTTCGCGACCGCGTCGTTTGTTTGAGAGAACACTCGCGGTTCGGAACGTGCGCGCAGCGAGTAATGTCCATCCAATACGTGGGGTTGAGCTCGCAGGTCCGCCAACGCGCGGTTGACTTCCTCGCTCGAGATCGGGCAATGTTTAACGTCGACCAACCGGTGGGAGTCGCGCCGGAAGAAACCGATTGCTCCGTCTTGCGCGTGTACAGTGATGCGGTTGCGATATTCGTATTGCCGTGCCGAAGGAACGATTGGGCGCATCGGAATCTCTGTGACTCTGCCGATTCGGCGGAGCGCATTCCGCACCTGGCGCCATTTGATCGCGAGCTGATGTTCGTAACTGATGTGCTGGTATGCACAGCCACCGCATTGTCCGAAATATGGGCACTGTGGTTCGACGCGATCGGGCGAACTTTCCTTAACCTCAATCAGGTCCGCTTCGGCAAACTGTTTCTTTTCGCGAACGATTTCGGCTGAAACCCGCTCCCCTTCAATCGTGTAAGGAACAAAGATCGCTTTCCCCTGCACGCGTCCAACGCCTTTCCCCCCGAAGCCGACATCCTCGATTGTTAGTTCGACAAGGCGCATGTCGTTAACCGTGCTTTAACCCGGCGCTTCCGCCGAGGAAACCTTCCTCGTCGGCGGACATCTGCCGTATGCGCGACGGTAATAGACCGAGTCGAGGGCGACTAGCGCGTTTCTTTGGCGGCATGAATACCGCGCGAAGTAACAGGAACTTTGCTGCTGTAAGCGAACGCTAATTGAAATCCTGGTGCGTATCGCGCACGTAGGGGTATTTCGATTCGTTACCGACCTCAGGCGGAAATTCCGGGTAGCCGGCATGAATGTAAGGAATATCCGACGGCAGCAAGGGTCGATAGCTGTCGTGCCAGATCGGAAACGGAAAAGTGAGGATCTCAACAAGGCCCGCCACGTGACGCGCCCCCGCACGTCCCAGTCCTCGCACGACGCCATAACCGGCCCCGGCGGAATTGCCCTCCGTTTGATTGATTTGGTTAACAGTCACAAAAAATTCCGTCGGAGCGAAAACAAGATTCGAGAAACCACGGCCAAGCTTGCGCGTTGGACCATAATCGTTCCCGGGTGGATCTTGAATGTCGGCGAAGGCTACGACCGCAAAGCCGACGAGCATAGCGGAGGCGAGAATAGTTTTCATAAGCACTCGAAGCCAGTTAAACAATTTCCGATAGCGGAAGCAATACTTATTTTTCGTGTTCAGAGGCAGTGCTGTTCTTCGTTTTCATCATCGAGAGCGCGATCGTGATACCCAGAATAAGCACGATGATTCCCAACGAGACCACTCGCGGCAAGGGAACGTGATCTGACGTAATCATTTTGAGCCCAACGAACCCAAGCACCAGCGCGAGTCCTGTTCTGAGATAAATGAAACGATTCATCAAGCCGGCCAGCAGGAAGTAAAGGGATCGCAACCCAAGGATGGCGCAGATATTCGATGTATAGACAATGAAGGGGTCGCGAGTTATCGCAAAAATGGCCGGGATGGAATCTACTGCGAATGCGAGGTCCGTGACTTCGATCACAATCATGGTCAACGCCAGCGGAGTTAACATCCAGCGGTCATTCACGCGCACCTTGAAATGTACGTCATGAAACTCCGGGGTAATGGGAAGGATCCTGCGACAAAATCGCAGCACCCGGGTTTCCTGGAAATCTTCCGAAGGATGTTTGCCGAAAAACATCCGTGCGGCAGTGATCAGAAGGAAGAATCCAAAGATATAAAGAACAAAATGGAAACGCTGCACTAAAGCGATGCCGAACAGGATCATCGTGCCGCGCATGATAAGCGCCCCGATGATCCCCCAGACCAACACCCGATGTTGGGCCCGCGGTGGAACGCGGAAATGGGTGAAGATCAGCACGAACACAAAAATGTTGTCCATGCTCAGGGAGTACTCGATGAGATAGCCGGTAAGGAAATCGAGGCCATGATGTGGCCCTTTTATCCGCCAAACCACGGCGTTGAAAGCGAGCGACACTAGGACCCAAATCAAGCTCCGCCGCGCCGCAGCGCCCATGCTTAATTCCCGGCCGCGCCGGCGAAAGGTAAAAAGATCGATTCCGATGGCGATAAACACGCCAACGTGAAAGGCGATCCAAAACCAGATGCTCGTCGTCACGGGGGGGAAGGGTTTCATGCCCAAAGGCATGGGGCAATCGCAAATTGCGCGATCTGCCAATGCAACCTATACGTCACATGCTACACGTATCTCTTATAAATGGACGCTGAATTAGAAAAGCTTGTCGAAGCTGGAAAGCTCGGTGCGAATGCCGCCGAGAAGCTGCAAAAACTAACGCCAGGCACATTTTGTTTGCACAAGAGTTGGGGATTCGGCCAGGTGCGCGAATGGAACCTGCTCTTGAATCAAATCATTATTGATTTCGCCAGCAAGAAATCTCATCCGATGCAGGCGCAATATGCAGCGGAAAACCTGCAGCCACTCGCACCGGGACATTTCCTGGTCCAAAAGGCGACAAACATCGAATCGGTTAAAAATCTGGCCAGAGAAAATCCGGTCGCCCTGGTGCAGAATATTCTGGAAAGTTTGGACGGCAAAGCCAGTGCTCAGCAGATCTTCGACTGGCTCATTGGAGATATCTTCTCCGAAGCCGAATGGAGACGCTGGTGGGAATCGACCAGGAAGACACTCAAAGCAAGCGGGCTATTTTCGATCCCCACAAAAAAGAGCGATCCGATCCAAATTCGCGGCGAAGGGGTGTCGCACGCGGATGAGTTGCTTTCAGGTTTCAACAAGGCGCGGCAGCCGAAACAGCAAATCGGAGCACTGGAGCAGATCATAAAATCTCACGAGCAATTCAAGGAACCGGAAAAACAACTTCAGCCGATCGTGGTGGCGATCGAGAACGCAGCGGTTCGCAATCAAAAATTGCATCCCGAGTTAGCGTTCGAACTGATCCTGGCCCGCGACGATCTTCTCGCACGTGTTCCGTCACTGCACACGACTCACATTGGTCTGACTCTTTCGAAATTAATTGTAGATGAGGAAAAGCGTCTGGCGTTGGTTTTGGCAAACCTGCCAGCGGCAAAGGAGAAGCGAGTTTTGCAATCGTTACCATCTGCGCTCGGTCCGGCTTGGACGGAGCGCGCCTTACGCTGGATGGAATCGAGCCACGGGCGCATGGTTGCGCAAATCCCGCGCATCTTGAACGATGCCGGACAGCATGCCGAGCTCCGCATGATGCTCGAGAGAAGCATTCGGGAACACTCGGCCACGAGCGAAATGCTCACCTGGTTGTGCGGCGAAAAAGAAAACTGGGGCGAGCTGGTTAACCCCGACTTGCTCTGGGCAATTCTGGCCGCGCTGGAGCGCGAACAACACAACTCTTCCGGGCGAGCCAGCAAATTGCAAAAGACACTCGTTGAAGACAGGCAGTTGCTTGGGGAAATGTTCACAAAAACTGACGTCGGCGTAGCACGCGACGCGATGCGGCGACTTCAACTGACACCATTGTTCGACGAGTTGACCAAACGCTCGCTCCTCGCACGGATGGTCAAGGTTTATCCGGAACTCGAAAACATGATCGCCGGCGCTCAACCGCAGGAGAAGGCCGCGGTGCTCATCGTGTCCTGGAGTAGTTTGGAAAAACGCAGGGCCGAATACGAAGAGATCGTAAAAGTAAAAATCCCTGAGAACACCAAGGAAATCGCCGTCGCCAGATCGTACGGCGATCTCAGCGAGAATTTTGAATTTAAGGCGGCCAAACAAATGCAAAGCGTATTGATGCGACGCAAGACCGAGCTGGAACGAATGCTGCATGACGCACGCGGCACTTCATTTGAAAACCCCGACACTTCTCGCGTGTCGATTGGAACAATCGTAAAACTCCGCAATGCCGAGACGAGCGAGGAAGAAACTTATACCATTCTCGGCGCGTGGGATGGCAACCCCGATCGCCACATCATTTCGTACCAAACCGCCATTGGACAGGCCCTGCTCGGTCATGAAGCTGGTGAAACGTTACCAATAAACACTGAGCACGGCACAGCCCGGTTTACGATCATTTC
>JBLMXD010000288.1:0-7519 GCA_050257575.1 Alphaproteobacteria bacterium
AAGATGCGTCGATCGATAAGCTGCTGGGCAAACTGCCTCCGCCGGAAAAGATCATCAAACCGTCGGCTCCACAGCAGGCCCAACGCGCGGACCCCGCTCTTCAGGATCCATTGCTCGTTTATGCATTCACGGCTTCTTATCTGCGAGATTTCTCTCAAGCGCGATTTTACTGCCGAAAGCTGGCTGAAAAATATCCTCAGAGCGTGAATGCGGTGATTCTTTCGGGCGAGTTCGCGTACCGCCTGCGCTATTACGACGAAGCTGCGAACGCATTTCGGCGGGCAACCGCGTTGGATCCGCGGGACGCATACTCATGGATGGAGTTGGCCAAGGCAGAAAACTCTTTGGGCCATATGCGGGCGACATTGAGTGCCATGTCCAAAGCTGCCGAGGTTTCGCCAAAGGATGGCGAACTCGCTGCAGTCATTGGTTTCAGTTACATCAACCTGAACCAAATTCCGCAGGCGATCCCGCCGCTTCAACGCGCGGCAAGATTGTTGCCTAACGATTACCTTGTGGAGTCACAGCTTGGGTACTGCCTGCTGACTACCGGCCAAACCAATGCCGCCATTGGACACTTGCAAAGGGGTGCAAGTTTGAATTCCAAATATGGTTACGTGTGGGAGCATCTCGGCATCGCCTACAAGAAACAAGGACGCAATGGCGATGCTATGGTTGCACTGGAAAACGCTACGCGCCTTTTGCCCTCATCTGCATTGTCATGGAAGCATCTGGCCGACGTCTACCAGGCAACAGGACGCACCGCTGACGCCCGGAAGGCTGCTGCTCGGGCGCAACGCCTGGGCTATCCCGGGCCCAAAGCGACTAGGAAGAAAGCGTAACCGGTTTGTCTCGGTGTGAGCTAAATCGCTCACCGCGCTGGCACAGATGCCCTACAACATTCGTGTCTATTCGTGTCCATTCGTGGTTAAACTCTCACTTCAGAAACAAATTCATTCCATCGAGATCGACAATGGCGCGGTGAATGTACAGCGTGTCCATACCGAGAATCCCGACGATTCTGCTGTTGCCTTGTCGTAACGCAAAGTTAGGCAGCCTTGCTACGCCAAGTTTTTCCGATGGCACCTTGAACGCGCCAATGCGCAGGTCGTTGATTCTTGCCGCACTGATCCGTTTCGATTCACCCCGGCCGAACTGCGCAGAAATCCGCGTCGGCTCCGACCCAATTCCAAGCGACTTAACGAAAGCTTCGTCCAGGGTAGTGACAAACGCGCCCGTATCAACGAGCAGACGTGCCGGTTGCCCGCGAATCGAGCACAATACCGTCAGCACGCCGTTTTCCTCCCGCTGCATGGGAACGCGGGTGAACTTTTCCGAAGCAGCAATCGCACTGAGATTTATCCGCCGCGCCTGGTCGACTTTGAAGAAGATTAGTTTGGTACGGCAATTAACTACCGCTTTGTAACGGAGGAGAATGTCGAGTCCGAGAATGCCGTCCACGCGACCGGCACCGCTGTCCCTGGAATGCGATGAATCCCGGAGTGCAACCGGGTTGTTGCCAAAGTTCATGCTGCCTGCGGTAATGTTCTGGGCCATGCCAACCGGCAGCAATTGGCCGTTGATTTCGCTGCCCATCGTGAACACCTGAGATGGCACAGAAAAGCGGACCTGGTTAAGAGCCCGTTGGAAGGGTTTTACACCGGCCGACTCCGCGACATCCTTGTCCAGAATGACCTGGCTTGCTCCGGTATCCACCAACAGCTTTGCCGGGTACCCGTTAATGCGAACGGACATGATCATCTTATTCAGCGGTCCATAATGCACCCGCACGGCATTGAAGCCGGGCAGATGTATGGCCGAACGATTTTTCGCGGCTCCCAAAACAGAGATCGGCGCGCTCGTGAAAAGCAAACAGATCAAGACGGCTGCAGCGTCCGCCGTCCTCAATGGATTTACCCGCGCGTGCACTTCTACGCTGGCGATAGCGCACGCTAGAGTGGTTAGGCGACTCACAGCCCTGTCGGACAATCGATGAATTCCCATGGCACCCTGAACCGTTTAGACAAATACGCGGCGAGCGCTTTTACGCCGAACACTTCCGTAGCGTAATGTCCGCCCAGCAGAAGATTCACGCCGAGTTCCTCGGCGGCAACTGCGGCCCAATGGGGCGCTTCGCCGGTGATAAACGTGTCGATGTTTTCTGCAGCGAGCCGGTAAATCTCTGAACCCGCGGCGCCGGTTACAACACCGATCACGCGTGTCCGCTTCGGACCGAATTCAAAACGTTTCACCGGACCACTTAAAGCCATTTGCAATTTTCGCACCAGTTCACTCCGCGGCAGCGAAGCACGGATCTTTAGCCCCACGGGTTGACCCTTTTCTTCCAAAAACGGCCGCACTGACTTTATGCCGAGCGCAGCCGCAAGCTGCGCGTTATTACCAACCCGCGGGTGGACATCAAGGGGAAGATGGGCGCTATAGAGCGCGATGTTGTTCTCAAACGCAACGCGCAATTGCCGGCGCAACGCACCCTGTATCGGTTGCAATCCGTGCCAGAACAGCCCGTGATGCACGATTAAAAGATCGATCTTGTGCTTTGCAGCTTCAGTCAAAACGCGAGTCGAAACATCCACCGCTGCGCCAATGCGCGTGACGCGACCGGAATTTTCAATCTGAAGACCGTTCAGTGCATTGTCCCAATCGCCCACTTGGCGAACGCGAAGGAAGTTGTCAGTATAACGGACAATCTCGGAAAGGGACGCCATGACTCGAAATGTAGCGGCGTTTGTGTCAAACGCCGAGGCAAAACACAGCCGCCCCTAGCGGCGAGTCTCCGATCATCCTCGTTCTTGCTCGACACGGCGGAAATACGTTGGGTAGCCTGAACGTCATGAGGAAAGGACAAATCATGAAAAGCAAAAAAATCGCATTCACACTGATAATGGGAGCCCTTGTCTGCTTTGCCTTCTTACCGCAAATGCAAGCGGTCAGCCCGCCGCCGGACGGGTGCTACTCGAATTACACGACAGCGGAGGGATGCAGTGCGCTGAATCTGCTCACCTCCGGGGCTGGAAATACCGGCCTTGGTTGGTATGCGCTCTTTGGCACCAGCACCGGTAATTTCAACACCGCTGTGGGCGGCGGAGCCCTGGTCCTCAACAATGGGGATTCAAATACGGCCACGGGCGCGGCGGCACTCTTGCTCAACACCAGCGGGACGCAGAACACAGCCATTGGAACCGACGCCATGGTGTTCAACGACACCGGCGGCGACAATACAGCTGTGGGCGCTTTTGCACTGTTTAACAACGCTGATGGCTCGAGGAATAACGCCATCGGTTCTAATGCCCTGTACACCCATGGAACGGGGAGTTTTAACAACGCTGTCGGCGGTTACGCGCTTCAACTGGATGAGAACGGAGCCTCCAACAATGCCCTTGGCGATGAGGCTCTTCAAAACAACGTAAGCGGAAGCAACAATACTGCGGTGGGCGATCTGGCGCTTAGCGCTAGCAATGGTGATTATAACACTGCCATAGGCGCTGGAACCGGTACCGACCCGGACATCGGTAGCAACAATGTCTATATCGGAGATCCCGGTTTCGCCGGCGATACTAATGTGATTTCCATCGGCGGGATTGCTGCCAGCGGAACACCTTACGAAGCCACATATATCGGCGGCATTTACGGTGCGGAGGTTAGTACCGCTACCGCACTCCCCGTATACATCGATACCGACAACCACTTGGGAACGAGTCTTGTCACTGCCAGTGGGAAGCAGCTGAGAATACGCATTCCCAAAGGCGTCCAACCGCAAGCGAGCCTCAAGGAATTGCAAAAGCAACAGAAGAGAATCGCGGAACTGGAAGACACGGTGGCGCGTCTGGCGGCAACAGTAGAAAAACAGGCGGCCCAGATTGAGAAGGTGAGTGCACAAATGCAGAGGAGCAGACCAGTTCCAGAATTGGTTACCAACCGTTAGAAGATTGAAACGGTAAGCCCTGGAGCGATCTGAGAGCAGGCCTGTCGCAGCGTTAAAATTCGTTTTTCGCTGATGAAACCGGGCCGCCCCTCCCCGCTCTCTTTGCTTGACGAATTCCGCGTGTCTTGGGAGTTTCAGTATCTAATATGAACGTGGCATATACAGATGCGCCGGTGACGAGTGTCGAACCAAGCACAGGCAACAAAATGCCGTGCCCTTACTGCGGCCATCTTCTTCCGAAAGACGCCGAACACTGCGACCGCTGCGATTGGGAACGTGGCGCAACACAAATGGAGGAGGGCAAAGCCAGCGACATGGTGGCGGTGCTGTTCAGTATCGTTCCCGGACTGGGACACATTTATAAGGGACACATATTGGCGGGAATTCTCTGGATGCTGGGCGCGATTCCGGTGGGCATTTTTGTTTTCCTTGCTGCTTTCGCCTCTGCTGGCTGGGGCCTGGGCCTGTTTTTCTTTTATCTCGCTGCGGTAATGCTTCATGCCTATGGGATCCCAGACCGCGTCGTGCCGGCCGAAGGGGACGAAGGCGAAGAGTATTAGGTCGGGTCCAACGTTAGAGCATTGACTCGCTATAGCCGCTTCGCTGCGCGAAGCGCCGAACTCATGTTGCGCGCAACGTTTTTATGCGCGTCTCACAGAGACCCGACTACAGAAGCGCGGTGTGAATTTCCTCCAGAATTTCCGACATGCCGTAGCGAAATTTCCAATTGGGATAATGCGCCTGGAATTTTCGCACGTCGCTGATCCACCAGATGTGGTCGCCGATGCGGTTGGTTTCCTCGTAAGTCCAATCTAGTTTTTTGCCACTGATCTGTTCACACATCTCGATCGCTTCGAGCATGGAACAGTTGCTGTGGCGGCTGCCACCGATGTTATAGACTTCACCCGAACGCGGGGCGCTAACGAATTCGGCGAATGCTTCAACCAAATCGAAACTGTGAATGTTGTCGCGCACCTGTTTACCCTTATACCCGAACACGCGATAAGGCCTGCCGGTCACGGCGCAAATCATCAGGTAGGAGAGAAAGCCGTGCAGTTCGGTACCGGCGTGCGCAGGTCCGGTGAGACAACCGCCGCGAAACGAAACCGTAGGCATACCGAAGTACCTTCCATATTCCTGGACAAGAACATCCGCTGCAACCTTCGATGCTCCGAAGAGGGAATGCGTCGTGTAATCGATGCTCATCGCCTCGGAAACACCGGGCTCGTATTCGTGCCCGGGCTCGATTTCCCAGCGTTTCTTCAGTTCGTGTAGCGGCAATCGGTTTGGAGTGTCGCCATAAACTTTGTTCGTCGACGTAAAAATGAACGGCGCCTCCGGCGAAAACTTTCTGGCGGCCTCCAGCAGATTCAGCGTGCCGTTGGCGTTCACGGTAAAATCCGTCTGCGGATCGCGCGCTGCCCAGTCGTGTGACGGTTGCGACGCGGTATGCACGACGGCTTCAATGCTCCTCCGATGTTGCTTAAACAAATCCATCATTGCGCCCGCGTCCCGGATATCGACGTCGTGGTGTTCGTACCCTCGAACATTCGCGATCAAATCGTCGCGGGTTTCCTTTGTAGAAGCTTCGGCGCCAAAAAAATCGGCTCGCATGTCGTTGTCGATCCCGATGACGCCTGCGCCTTCGCGGGCAAAGCGCCTGACGGTTTCGGACCCGATCAATCCCGCGGCACCTGTGACAATGATCGTACGCATCACAACGGATTTAGCAGCGGGGCCTTATTCGCCGATGATCCATGTCACTCCGTCAGCGGTGGGATTCACCCGCGCGGCCGGAAATTGGCGGTCGCCCTTCAGTACGCTTTCGATCAGCTCGGGACTCTTCGACGCGCCGACAAGAAACAAGATGTGCCGCGCGGAATTGATCAACGGAAATGTGAACGTTAACCGCCACGCGTTTAATTTGGGAACGAAGTTGGCCACGACCGTTCGGGTCATCTCTTCGAGCGCAGCGGTTCCGGGAAAAAGCGACGCCGTATGTCCTTCGGGGCCAAGACCCAGAAGAATCAGATCGTGTTGATACATCGGTTCACCCCGCTTGCTGGCGATGGCTGCGAGTTGTTGTTCGTAATCGCGCGCTGCGATTTGAGGATCAATTTCGCCGCGCATTCGCATGATGGATCCCTCGGGAACGGCGGCAGGTGTAAAGAGATTTTCACGCGCCATTCTGAAGTTGCTCTGCGGATCGTCCGGCGGCACGCAACGTTCGTCTCCAAACGTAAAGCGAATCCGATCCCATGGCAGGTCTGCCCCTTGCGTTGCAAGCCTGGCGTAGACAGGCGCGGGCGTATGCCCTCCTGAAAGCGCGATCCGGAACCCGTCGTGCTCGGAGATGGATTCACTCGCCTGCTCAAGAATGAAAGCAGTTACGTCGGCCACGAAATTCCTGGTGTGAATGATTTTCGCGGAGGCCACGGTTACGGAAGTCTATGGAACAATGATAGGGATAGCGTTCCGCGGCGTCCCTGCGTCAAATGGCACAATGCGATTGGCCGCGTTTTTGCAGATAACGCTGATGATATTCTTCAGCGCGCCAGAACTTCGATGCGGGTTCAATCTGCGTTACGATTGGTCGATCGAAACGGCCGCTCTGCTCTAGTTTCTCTTTTGAAGCAGCCGCGGCTGCCTGTTGCTCCGGAGAATGATAAAAGATCACCGAGCGATATTGGGTTCCCACATCGGGGCCCTGACGATTCCGGGTGGTCGGGTTATGGTTCAACCAAAAGACATCCAGAAGTTGGTTGTACCCCACTTGCTCCGGATCAAATTCCACCTGCACCACTTCGGCGTGCCCCGTTTTGTCCGTACAAACATCCTGATAAGTCGGATCCTCCATCGCGCCACCTGCGTACCCTACACTCGTGGACAAAACACCTTTCACGTTGCGAAAAGTTTCCTCTACCCCCCAGAAGCATCCCGCGCCGAACGTAGCTTTCTCCGTTTGCATACGAACATGATCAAGCGATTGCACCGCCAGCGCAACCAATTGCTTCCCGGCGTTCACTACTCCACCTGGTTTGAATGGCATCGAAGTCCAATTGCGGTGGATCCGGATTTCTGGTACTGCTAAATGCCTTAACTGCAATGAACAGTCGCGTCACTACTTTGCAAAAGATCCAACCATTGCTGCCTGTTCGGCTTTTCAACGGTTTTGGAGCGCTGCTGGAGAAAACTCAAATTCGATCGACTCGGATCGTTGCAACGGACTTGGTGGAGTCTGCAAAGCGACGCTGCGGCCTCGAAAATTTTGGCGAGGGCGAGTTTTTCGAAGCGCTCTCGCGCTTGCTTCAATCATGCCAGGACGAAGCGCGGCTCAATCTGGTCGGAAAAATTGCTTTGAAAGTCGACATTTTAGAGACGTTGTGCGCGCGTCTGCAGATGGAACAGGACCGGGTAGATTATCCCGGTATCCCACGACAGGAAATCCGTGAACCCCTGTTTATCGTAGGGTTACCTCGCAGCGGCACCAGCGCATTACACAGGCTCCTCGGCGCGGACCCCAAGCATCGATCCCCGTTAATGTGGGAAGTGAGGTCGCCAAGTCCGCCAACTTCC
>JBLMXD010000289.1:0-4972 GCA_050257575.1 Alphaproteobacteria bacterium
GTCGGACCGTATTCGCTCGTTACCCAACAACCGCTCGGCGGCAAAGCGCAATATGGCGGACAACGCTTCGGTGAAATGGAGGTCTGGGCACTCGAGGCCTACGGCGCGGCCTACACGTTGCAGGAATTGCTGACGGTTAAGTCTGATGACGTGCAGGGCCGAACCCGGATTTACGAGTCCATCGTTAAAGGCGACAACTCTTTGGAAGCGGGGACGCCTGAATCATTCAACGTTTTGATCAAGGAAATGCAGAGCTTGGGTCTCGACGTAAAAGTCGGTAGCCAGGCGCCCACGTTCATGGAGAGCGTGGCGTAGTTTCTGGATTCACAAGTTATTGGGACAAATCATGAACGAACATTCCTGGCGTGAGTTAGTGGGCGAAGAGCGCCCCGTGGGTTTTGATCAAGTAGCAATTGGCATCGCCTCGAGCGACACCATGCGTTCGTGGAGCAAAGGCGAAGTAAAAAACCCTGAGACAATCAATTACCGCACGTTCAAGCCGGAAAAGGGCGGCCTTTTCTGCGAACGCATTTTTGGTCCGACCCGCGACTGGGAATGTTCTTGTGGAAAATACAAGCGCATCAAGCACAAGGGCGTCATCTGCGATCGCTGCGGCGTGGAAGTGACGTTGGCGCGCGTCCGGCGCGAGCGCATGGGCCACATCGAACTGGCGGTTCCGGTTTCGCACATCTGGTTCTACAAATGCATGCCTTCGCGAATCGGGCTGATGCTGGACATGAGCGCGCGTCAACTCGAGCGTGTGATTTACTACGAGGATTACATCGTCATTGATCCTGGCAAGACGCCCTTGCAGAAGACGCAGTTGCTGAATGAAGTCGAATACCGCGAGGCACAGGAACAATACGGCGAAGATTTCGTGGCGGGCATGGGCGCTGAGGCGATCAAGAAGCTTCTCTCCGAAATCGATCTCAACAAGCTCAATAAAGAGCTGGAGAAAGCGATGGGGGCGACGAAGAGCAAGCAGATCCGCAAGAAATTGGCAAAACGTCTCAAACTCGTTCAAGGCTTCCAAAGTTCGCGTGCCCGTCCAGAGTGGATGATTCTCGAGGTGCTGCCGGTGATTCCACCGGATTTGCGTCCGTTGGTTCCATTGGAAGGCGGCCGCTTCGCGACATCCGACTTAAACGATCTTTATCGTCGCGTGATCAATCGTAACAATCGTCTTAAGAATCTACTCATGCTCAAGACGCCGGACGTTATCATCCGGAATGAGAAGCGAATGTTGCAGGAAGCGGTGGACGCTTTGTTCGACAACGGCAGGCATGGTCGCGCGGTAACCGGCGCGGGCAATCGTCCATTGAAATCTTTGAGCGACATGCTCAAGGGCAAGGGCGGCCGGTTCCGTCAGAACTTGTTAGGTAAACGCGTCGATTACTCGGGCCGTTCTGTGATTGTCATCGGGCCGGAGCTAAAGCTGAATCAGTGCGGCCTGCCGAAGAAAATGGCGCTGGTGCTTTTCGAGCCGTTTATCATTCGCCGGCTGAAAGATCTCGGCTACGTGCATACGGTGCGCAGCGCAAAGAAAATGATCGAGCGCCAAACGCCCGAAGTATGGGACATTCTTGACGAAGTTACCAAAGGTCATCCGGTGCTGCTGAATCGTGCGCCGACGTTGCACCGCCTGTCGATTCAGGCGTTTGAACCGCAATTGATCGAGGGCGAAGCCATCCGCATTCATCCACTGGTTTGCACCGCTTACAACGCCGACTTCGATGGCGACCAGATGGCGGTGCACGTCCCGCTCTCGGTAGAGGCGCAATTGGAAGCGCGTATGCTGATGCTCGCGCCCAATAATATTTTCTCGCCATCAAGTGGTAGACCAATCACCACCCCGACCCAGGATATTACGCTCGGTTGCTCATACATAACGCAAAATCCGCGGACGCTGAAGAAAGATGGTCACCATCTGCCGCTATTTGCCGATGCGTCGGAAGTAGAATTCGCAATGGTGGAAGGCAAAATCAAAACGCATGACCGGATCTTATTCAAAAATCCGGATCGCGGGCGGCAAACGATTTTTGGAAATTCCGATCTCAGCGTCATCGAGACAACTGCCGGTCGCGTCATTTTTAATCAAATTTGGCCGAAAGAACTCGGTTTCTTCAACAAACCGGCAAGCAAAAAACAGCTTAGCGAGATCATCTGGCGCTGCTATCAAATCGCTGGTCCGGCAGTCACGGTGGCAACGCTCGATAAGATGAAGGAGCTCGGATTCAAGGAGGCGACCCGCGCCGGAATCTCCATTGGAATTGAGGACATGATCATTCCAAAAAGAAAAGAGTCGGAGCTGGAGAACGCTTACAAGCAGGTCAAACAAGTGGACCAGCAATACCGTCGCGGGATTATCACCGACGGCGAGCGTTATAACAAGATCATCGATATCTGGACGCATGCCGGCGATCAGATCTCGAACGTGATGTTCCGTGAGCTAGAGGGCAACCAGGACCGGAAGGAGTATAACCCTATCTTTTTGATGGTCGATTCAGGCGCGCGCGGCAATCGCCAGCAGGTGCGTCAGCTCGCGGGCATGCGCGGCCTGATGGCCAAGCCGAGCGGTGAAATTATCGAGCGTCCGATCACATCGAATTTCCGCGAAGGATTGACGGTACTCGAATACTTCATTTCCACCCACGGCGCGCGCAAAGGTCTCGCCGACACCGCGCTGAAAACTGCGGACTCCGGTTATCTCACTCGAAAATTGGTGGATGCCGCGCAGGACGTTATCATCGTGGCGGACGATTGCGGAACGGTGAATGGCATCGCCGTACGTTCTATTTACGAAGGCGACGAGGAGGTTGTCGACCTCGGCCAGCGCATCATTGGCCGGGTGAGCTGCGAAACGATCGCAGACCCGGTGGACAAAAAGAAGAAAATCGTCAAAGCCAACCAGTACATCGACGAGAAGATCGCGGCTGATTTGCAGCGCATCGGAGTCGAGCAACTCAAGATTCGCTCGGTTCTCACATGTGAGTGCGGTCGGGGTGTGTGCGCTATGTGTTATGGTCGCAATCTGGCCACCGGCGATTTCGTGAAGCTCGGCGAAGCTGTTGGTATCATCGCTGCTCAATCCATCGGAGAACCTGGTACGCAGTTGACGATGCGTACATTCCATATCGGTGGAACGGCCAGCCAGACATTCAAGCAACCGATCATCAAGGCGAAAAACGACGGCACGGTGCAGTTCAATGACTTGCGGACCGTCCAGGCACTCGACGGCAGCTGGATCGTTCTAAACAAGAACGGTTCAATCGGTGTGCACAACGAGGAAGGCCGCGAACTGGAGCGTTATAATGTCGTCATCGGCTCAGTCATTTCCAAAGAGGAGGGCGCGTCCGTAAAGAAGGGTGAGACCTTTGTGCAATGGGACCCATATAACGTCCCGATCCTTACCGATAAGGGCGGAAAGATCGAATTCCGCGACATGATTGCCGGAGTGACGATCAAACGCGAGGTGGATGAAGCGACCGGGCTCATGGGCACAATGGTCATTGAGCACAAGGAAGACTTGCATCCGCAGGTAGTCATCGTCGATGACAAGAAGGAAGTGCTTGCCAGCTATTCAATTCCGGCCGGCGCTCACGTTATCGTCGAGGAAGGCCAGAAAGTGCGCGGAGGCGCATTGCTCGCGAAAACGCCGCGGAAAGTTGCAAAGACCAAGGACATCACCGGAGGTCTGCCTCGGGTTGCGGAATTATTTGAAGCACGCCGTCCGAAAGACGCAGCCGAGATTGCCAAGATCGACGGCGTTGTTGAGCTGGGCGGAACCGTACGCGGTAAGCGCAGCTTGATTCTGAAAGATCCCGACACCGGCGCCGAGGAAGAGCATCTGATTCCGCTCACTAAACACATCATCGTGTTTAAAGGCGATTTCGTGAAAAAAGGGGCGCAACTCACTGAAGGTCCGATTGTGCCGCATGAAATCTTGGAAGTCTGCGGTCCACAGGAATTGCAGGAGCATTTGGTGAACGAAGTGCAGGAGGTTTATCGTCTCCAAGGGGTGGAGATCAACGACAAGCACATCGAGATCATCGTGCGCCAAATGTTGCGCAAGGTGAAGATCACCGATCCCGGCGATACCTCGCTGCTCTGGGGCGATCAGGTCGACAAACTCGATTTCGAGGAAGAAAACAAGAAGGTCGGAGAGAAAGGCGGCAAACCGGCAGAGGCTGTTCCAGTGCTGCTCGGCATCACCAAAGCGTCGCTGGAGACCGACAGCTTTATTTCTGCGGCTTCATTCCAGGATACAACACGCGTTCTGACCGAAGCGGCCACTCTGGGCAAGATCGACAAACTCCGGGGCTTCAAGGAAAACGTGATTATGGGTCACTTGATCCCCGCAGGGACAGGTTTTCCGGACCATAGGCAGCTTAAGCTGGTCGAAAAAGGTGAGCCGGTTGGGGCGCCAGTGATGGAAGAAGCCGAACCGCAGCCCGCGATCGGTTAAGCTTTAAGCGCTGGTTGTTGGATACCAACTGAAGAGGCGCCATCTCTTGGTTGGCGTTTCGCAGAAACGCCCTACAATTTGGCTTCGTGTCCATTGTCACGAAGACAGGCGACAAAGGTGAAACCGCGCTGATGTACGGGCGCCGATTGTCGAAGACCGATTCCCGTGTCGACGCTTACGGATCCGTTGATGAGCTGAGCGCCGCGCTCGGCGTGAGCCGGTCAATTACGCTCGATAAGTTTGTATCGGACGAAATCCTGGCGGCTCAAAAAGATTTGATCGTGGTCATGGGTGAACTGGCCACGGTTCCGGCGGATCTCGAACGCTTCTCTAAGGATGGCTTCCGTATCACTACCGCGGAGATGGTGGACCGCATCACGTCGGTCATTTTTGATCTGGAGAAGGATCGATCGTTATATCCTAAAGATTGGGTTATTCCCGGTGCAACTCCTGTTTCTGCGGCTCTGGATCTGGCTCGAGCGATATGCCGCCGCGCAGAGCGGCACG
>JBLMXD010000290.1:0-12963 GCA_050257575.1 Alphaproteobacteria bacterium
TGCTCGGTGCCGAGCCGTTTCCGGTCGTGGATGAAAATGATACAATTCTGCGCTACGCCAGTCGCTCTGAAGTGCATGGGAATAACTTGCGTCATCGCGCTGTTCATATCTTCATTTTCAATCAGGCCGGTGAAACTTATTTGCAGCAGCGCTCGCGCTCGAAGGACCGACATCCGTTGAAATGGGACTCGAGCGCCGCCGGGCATGTGACCGCTGGAGAAACCTATGATGAAACGGCGCGGCGCGAGCTGAAAGAGGAGTTGGGCGTTGATGTTCCTCTTGAAAAAATTTCCCGGCTTACGGCATCACCGCGCACCGACCATGAATTTGTTTGGTTGTACCGCGGCGTGGCTTCCGGAGATCTTGCTCCAGACAGGCGCGAAATCAAAGCAGGCGCATTTTTCCCAGCCCCGGTGATCGATGGCTGGACACGGGCGCGACCCGAGGACTTTGCCCCGGCATTTTTAGAATGTTGGAAAACCTATCGGAAGCAGCAAATGGATTCTGGACGCGAAAAATTTATGCGCCCAGAAACTTTCTCCGCGGCAAACGACGCAGCATCGACTGCTTGAATTTTCGTGCGGCACGTCGCGCGGCTTGTTTTCCTCCATACACATTGTCACTGAACATCTTGGTCACCACGCGATCGCCGCGGAGGAAGTGCACTTGGAACCCGTGTGTCTGCTTCTTCGCGCGCGCTTTCGTGTCGATGCGACGGATGTTCTCTTCCGATTGAGGATTGGGACGTTTTCGTCGTGGCATAATTAGCTAACGACAACCTAACCAAGCTGTGGCGAGATTCAACGATCCAATGATGCGACGCTGCGGAAAGTGGCGGGGGACGGCAAATTCCAGTCGCGCCATTTTTTTTCATACTCCGCGTCGGGCAATAATGCGTAGCAAGGATGACCCTTCGCTCGCAACCAGGTAATTATTTTCACCAGATTATCCTGTGCCATGGTGGTGCAGCCGGTGGTCGGTCTGTTTACGCCGCGCCGAATGTGGAAAAAGATGGCGCTGCCCGCTCCGGGAACAGGCGGATCGGAATTGTGCCGGATCTCGATCAGCCAGTGGTAGGCAAAATCGCCGGAGCGCATTTTTTCGTGAGTATAATTGTCCGGCGGATTCTTCGGATCGATCACGATATGCCGGTTGTAATTCGGCGAACGCGGATCGTCGCTCCAAATGTCTGCATCAGTAACTTGATGATACGGATAATCTCCGCCCGGCGGCAGATGAGCCTCATATCCGAACACCTGGCCGATCTCGAAAACTCCCGCAGGCGCGCGGCCGTCCCGCTCTTTCTTGCGAAGCCCCGGTTCATTTTGTCCCGCGACTCCCGTTCCCCACGCCACGCCGTTCTTGCCGAATAGTACGGGAAACGGCCCGGCCACAACCTTCCAATCCCCACCCCGCGGACGCTCAAACAGCTTCAATTCGCCGCGCATCGAATTCCATGTTGGAGCAATTCCCAGGATGAGTTGGGTGCAATTGTCAGGAACACCGCCGGCGCGAGCATTGCCGGTCAGCCAGAGCAGCAAAAGGATCGATAAGGGGCGCAAGGTTAACATGAGAAGCTGCACGGCCGAACGGAAGCTCAGGTGGCTGCGGCCGTTTCTGCCGCGGCCGTGTCTGCCGGAAGATATTTCACACCCATCAACCAAACCACTCCGGATGCCAAAATTATTCCGGAAACAAAGAGAAACGCGATGTGCATGTTTGTATGGCCACCAATGTAGCCCAGCAACCAGAACGCTTGCACGTCGCCGAGCGCATGGATAACCAAAATATTTACGGCAAACGCCGTCGCCCGCACTGCGGGCAGCGACACGTTGGCTAAAGCCGTATTGGAAGGCCCTGTATTCACAAACAGGAAAAAGATCGCGATAAACATTGTGACCCAGGCTGCCGGAAAAGGAATGTAAAGGGTCGCAACAAAAAATGGACACGCAATCAGCATTCCGACTCCTGAAACCCAGAAGTAGGAACCGGCAAAGCGCGGGCGCAGTCTATCAGCGACGACGCCTCCGAGAAGTGTTGAGGTCAAACCTGCTACTACAGTGATCAGGCCGAAGATTGTCATGCCCACGTCGGGACTCTGGTTTCGGTAGCGCAAATAAGCTGATGCCCAAAAACCCAAACCGCCGGTTACAAAAGTCATCAATGTTTGTGCGACGCAGTTGATGAGATAGGAGCGCGTGCGGAAGAGGTTCAAGTAATCTCGCAGACTTCTACGCGGCGATTTTTGCAGGACCTGATGCGAACCGACACGAGGATCGCGTTGCCAAAAGCAGAGCAGGCCCAGCAACACGCCAGGGGGAGTAACGAGGTAGAAAGCCCAGCGCCAGCCGAGATTGGCACCGACCAGTCCGCCGATTACATAGCCGAGCGCACTGCCGACCGGAATCGCTGCGTAAAAAACTGCCATGGTACGACCTCGCGTCTCGATCGGGAAGAGATCAGCCAGAATGGTCGGGGCTGCCGGTCCGTAGCCGCCTTCGCCGATACCGACGCAAATGCGAGTCGCAAAGAGGATGGCAAATGTAGCAGCGAGGCCCGACCCGCCGCTGGCCAGACTCCACAAAATCACGGCAGAGCCGATGATGATCCAGCGTGAGAACCTGTCCGCGAGCAAACCCAGGATCGGCGCACTGACCATGTACGTTATAAAAAACGCATCGCCGAGCAGGCCGGTTTTCCACATTGCATTTACATCACCCGGTGCGAAGAAAGTTGCGCGAATATCAGGTTCGAGCGCCGCCAGAACTTGCCGGTCGATGTAATTGAAAAGATTGATGGCCAGGAGCAGCAAAAGCGCGCTACGCGCACCGCTCATCGGTCTTTGGGCCGAAGATTGCATCGACAATTGCCGATTGCAGTTTGCCATGCACCGATTGTAAATCATAAACGATGCTGCCCAAATCCACTGCCGAACGCGTGCTCTATTTCCTTGGCCGGCCTCTGGTGCGTACTTTTTATCGGGTCATCCGGTTCGGTGTGGAGAATTTACCTGAGGGCGGATTTCTTCTTGTACCGAACCATATCAGCTGGGTGGACGCTTTGGTTCTGCAGCTCGCCTGTCCCCGCCCGATTCGTTTCGTGATCGACCAGCAATATTATCACAAACCGATATTGCATCCGATTCTCCGTGCTATCGGCTGTATCCCGATCAGCAGCCGGCATTCGCATGCTGCCGTTCGCGCCGCTGCCGAACAAATTTCTGCCGGCGAAATCGTTTGCGTGTTTCCGGAGGGTGAGTTGGAGCGAAGAGGCACACTATTGCGTTTGCAGCGCGGTTTTCAGGTTATTGCGCGACACGGCAACGCCCAGGTCGTTCCGGTTTGGCTCGATGAACTCTGGGGATCGATCTTTTCATATCAGGGCGGGAAATTCTTTACGAAATTTCCGAGACGAATTCCGTATCCGGTCAGCGTCGCCTTTGGCAAACCGCTGGAGCCGAAGGCGGCCGACGTCGCGACGGTGCGCGAAGAGTTGCTCAAGCTGGGTGAATTCTGTTTCAGCCGCCGGCCGTCATTGGACCGGCACGTTGCGGAAGAATGCGTTCGCGGCCTGAAGCGCAGGTCCTCCGCCACGGCTGTGATTGATGGAATGGATCACAGCAGTCTGAGCCGGAGTAAATTGCTCGGCGCGGCGGCGGCTTTGAGTCGTCGACTTCGCAAGGACTTCCCGGACGAACGTATCGCGATCGTTTTGCCTGCAAGCAAGGGATCGATGGTGGCCAATCTGGCTGTGATGCTGGCGAACAAAACTCCCGTGGACCTCAATTTTACAATCGGCCGCGCGGCTAACGAGTCCTGTTGCCGGCGCGCCAATCTACGTGTCGCGATCTCGGCCACGCCATTTATGCAACGGCTAAAAGATTTTCCGTGGCCGGAACGTGTTTTGAAACTGGACGAATTGCTTCCGCAAATGAAACGCGACGTCATTTTGTGGTGGATCGCTTGCATATTGTTTCCATCTCGATTGCTCCTGCGGGTTCTGAACATCCCGAAAAAAGGCGGACACTCCGAAGCGGTTTTGCTTTTTACCAGCGGAACGACCGGCGAACCCAAAGGAGCGGTGATGAGTCACCGCAATGTTGTGGGAAATGTCTCACAGTTCCGGGAACTGCTGGATGCAAAAAATACCGACGCGATCCTCGCGTCGTTGCCGTTTTTTCACACGTTCGGATCTACGGTCACCCTGTGGTATCCACTCATCGAAGGTGTGCGCATCGTCACATATCCGAATCCTCTGGAGCCGGCGAAATGCGCGGCTTTGATCGAGCGGTACAAGCTGACGTTCCTCCTGGCTACTCCAACCTTTCTGCGGTTGTATTTGCGCAAAGCCGAGCCGGAACAACTCAAGACTTTGCGCCTCATCATTACCGGCGCCGAAAAACTGCCGGTCGAACTTGCGACCCACTTTGAGGAGCGGTTCCGCAAAAAAGTCTTCGAAGGCTACGGGCTCACTGAGACTGCGCCGGTGGTCAGCGTCAATCTGCCCGATCCGGAGCCGCCACGGCCAGGCGACCATGTGCAGCCTTCCAGTCGTTCGGGATCAGTTGGCAGACTCGCACCCGGTATCGCCGCGGAAATTCGCGAACCGGAAGTTGGTCAAAAACTCTCGCTGTTCGAGTCGGGGATGTTGTGGCTGCGCGGAGTAAATATTTTCGAGGGCTATCTGGATGACCCGAAGCGAACCGCAGAAGTCTTGTGCGACGGCTGGTTGAAGACAGGGGATATCGGCCGATTCGACGAAGACGGCTTTCTTTACATCGAAGGCCGGCTCTCGCGATTTTCAAAAATCGGCGGCGAGATGGTGCCGCATGAAGCGATCGAGCAGAAAATCATCGACCTAATGGGATTATCCGGGAGAGATGAACGGCCGGTGGCGGTCATAGGTGTACAGGACGAGGCAAAAGGTGAAGCGCTAGTGCTGCTCAGCGCTGTTGATCTCGACATTGCCGAACTGCGCAAGAAATTGCAGGAGGCAGGTGTTCCCAATTTGTGGATTCCGAAACACGTGGAGCAGGTCGAAACAATCCCGGTTCTTGCTTCCGGCAAACTTGATTTGAAGAAGTGTCAGGCATGCGCGGCTAGCCTGCCCTGACTCTGCCGTCGCGTTCCCATCGCAACCATTTGCGATTACGAATGCGTAACTGGCTCTTCCTCTTTGAAGCGCCAAGGCGAAATTTTGCCAAAAAGATCGCGGGTTGCGCCTGCAATGTCTTCCGCTTTCGAAACGCCACTATCGATGAGCGCGCGCCCAGTACTTGCCCAAATCTTCCTGACAACCAGCGCGCCGTTTTCGCGTACGATTCGGCCGAGATGCTGGACTGCCGCCGCAGTAGCGGATCGCCGGATGGCTTCCCGTGAACGGCGCGACGTCAGTTCGCAATAGCCGCGAGCGACTTCTCCTACGCGCAACGTAAGGAACGCGTTCGCGGCGCCGTTGGAAACACATTTCACCAGGAGTGCTGAGATGCCACTCAACCCCGGAATTCCGCCCTTAAGCGCTGGCACGACCGATACGGCGAGTGGCGCGACCATTTCCCCGAGATCAAGCGACTCGAGGCTGCTGGCAATAAACGCTGTTCCAGCAACATTCGCATACAGCCGCATCAATTCTCGCGGAGAGGGACGCTGCACGTAAATGCGGGCAATGCGTCCGACCATCTGAATTTGTGTAAACAGCACGATGAGTCCGTCGAGCCGACCGTTTTGCATTAGCGCCGTGCTGAGGAAAACTGTACTCGCAGTGCTGCGCACAACTGAATCCGCTTCCATCGACAGATGTCCGACAGCATGTTCAATCTCCTCCCTGGTCGACAGGCGCATATGGCGTGTGCGCGGATTTCCCACGAGTCGCGTCCGCAAAGCCTGCAAATAGACTTCGTAATCTGGCCCTGAGTCTTTTTCTGGCGGGACGAGCGCTGCGGGAAGTCGTGCATATGCGATCGCGTAGTAGAGCGCGAAAAATCCGGCGGCCAGACAAATGCCCCAGAACACGATTGTGCCCGCGACCGGGTGAATTCGATCCGCCAGCGAGATCAAGCTCGTGGCACCGGCGATTATTAGAGAGACGACGCAAACACCCACCAATACAGCGAGGCCGATGATCAGTCTTCTCCCGCTGAAACTTTGGACTGCAACAGATGATTTGGCAGACATTCCAATAATGTGCACCCCGCTCCGGCAGGGTTCAATGGAAACGGAAAACCTGTTTGAGCAGTGAAGATTCAGCATTCAACTTGCTGCGATGAAACAGACTTTTGTGGCAATTTCGGCAGCCGGTCCTCATCGCGATCCGTTGAAGGGCACGCGGGAACAACCGTTGTGGGACGAGCACGCCACGTTTATCGATCGACTCATAGCCGAGGGCTTTATCCTCATGGGCGGACCATTGGTCGATGAGGCCGGCGCGATGCTGATTGTTAACGCCGACAACGAAGCTGAAGTGAGAGAAAAATTGAAAAACGATCCCTGGTTCGAACGCGGCATTCTTAAACTTGAGAGCGTCAAGCGCTGGGAAATTTTTATCGACGAGAGAAAGTAGATGGGAAACAGCAAGCCTCGCGTACGGTTCTGGCAATGTTCGAACTCGCGCGGCAGCCGATCGCGCGCGAACGTCACGCATGCAAATCGCGCGGTTCACTCTTCGTTTTTTCGTACTAACTGCTTTTGCAGCTATCCTCGTCTCCTCAAGCTTCTCTGACGACAAACCAATGATGCGTGCCGTCGTCGCGCACGAATACGGTGCCCCGGACGTACTGAAACTGGAGCAAGTGCCCCGACCAGAGCCGCAACAGGACGAAGCGCTCGTGCGTGTGATCGCCAGCAGCGTTAATCCCGCCGATCCGCTCACACTTAGCGGGAAATACGCTAAGGAATTCGGAACACATCTGCCCCTGATTGCGGGTTACGACATTGCCGGGGTCGTGGAGAAAACGGGTGCGAGCATTACCCAACTCAAAGCGGGTGACGCCGTTTATGGTTATCCAACGTTCGGCGGTGGCTGGGCGGATTACGTAAACGTCAAAGAATGGGAAGTGGCTGCGAAACCAAAGTCCCTCAACTTTGTGGAAGCAGCTGCTGTCCCCATGGGTGCCTTGACCGCGTGGCAGTCGCTCGTAGACGTCGCTAAACTTCAGCCAGGACAAACGATTCTTATCCACGGCGGGTCCGGGGGCGTTGGCAGTTTTGCAGTGCAGATCGCCAAAGCACGCGGTGCACGTGTCATTGCGACCGCTTCGACATCGAACCAGGACCTCCTCAAGCAGCTCGGCGCGGACGTAGCAGTGGATTACACCAAAACAAAATTTGAAGATGTCGCCAAAGACGTTGACGCCGTGCTTGATCCAGTGGGCAAAGACACACTCGCGCGTTCTTATGGCGTGGTGAAGAAAGGCGGCATTGTGATGTCGCTGGTCGCACGTCCCGATCCCGCGGAGCTTAAGAAACATGGAATTCGCGGCACGGGTATTTCCTCTCATCCCGACGCCGAAGATCTCAAAGAGATCGCGCAGCTGATTGATTCAGGGAAAATCAAGCCAGTTGTTACGCAGGTTTTGCCACTGACTGACGCAGTGAAAGCGCAGGAGCAAGCGGCCACCCATCATACGCGCGGAAAAGTCGTGCTCCGGATCGCGGATGACCCGAAAAGTTGAGCGACTCTTTCTACCCAACCGATTTACTCTGCGCGTACCAACTATTTCGCGCCCTGGCCAACTTTTTCGTCGGTGGCCAGGTAATCGGTTCGCGGCGGACTAAATGTATCGAGCACGCGCGTCGCTGACAGCGTTTCAACGCCGTGTGGAACGTTACTTGCGAGATAGAACGAATCGCCCGTTGAAAGGTCATGCGGCACACCTTCGACAATAAGCCGCATCTTGCCCTCGAGAATGTGAACGATTTGCTCCTGCGGATGCGAGTGCGCAGGCATCAAACTCCCGGCTGCGAGCGTAGCGAGCATCTGGTACATCGTCTCTCCGTGCGCAACCGTGCGGCGTGTGATACCGGGGCAAATTTCGATCGTCGGACCTTCTGATTTCATCTCAGAATGTTACCCTACCGCGTTTCCCGCGCGAATTGTCGGGTAGCGTGCATCTGGTGATGCTGCTGATGCATCCTTGCATTAACGAACCTGGGTTCCTGCTTTCCTGATTCACGCTTCATAATCTGTGGACAACTAAACCAAGGATCGACAGAATCTTTCCATGAAAGTATTTACGTCGTTAGCCACGATTCTGCTCGTAACATTGATAGCGATCCCGTCATTTGCGCAAAGCCCCGCCACGTCGCCGGCAGCCGCAACTTCGTCCCAGCCTGCGGCCGCCGCCATGAGCGCTCCGGCCAGTCAGCCGAACCCGCGGGAAATGATGAACCAGATGGCAGAGATGGCGAAGCTCAATGAGAATCACAAAATGCTCGCGGAGCTGAACGGCAATTGGAATTTCACCGTCAAGATGTGGATGAACCCCGATCCGAATGCCAAACCTCAGGAATCCAAAGGCACCGCGACCCGTAAGAGCATCATGGGAGGACGCTACGTCGTTATGGATGTTAGCGGCAAAATGCAGATACCGGGCGAAGACGGCAAGATGAAGGATACGCAGTTCAAAGGGATGGGCATTGACGGGTACGACAACGTAAAGAAAAAGTTCGTTTCCTCATGGATCGACAACATGAGCACCGGTATCCAGGCTGCTGAGGGCACCTACGATTCCGCAACCAAAACATACACTTATATGAGCGACATGGAGCAGATGCCCGGAATGAGAACTCCCGTACGCCAGGCGCTCAAAGTCCCCGACAACAATCATATGACTCTGGAGTGGTATGAAACCCATGGTGGCCAGGAAAAGAAGACCATGGAGATCGACTACACTCGTTCAGGCAAGAAATAGCGCGGCGTTGTAGCGGCGCCTCTGTCAGCCGCGTTCGTCAATCAGACGAAAGGACGAACCGGTTGCCTTCGCTGTCTTTGAACATCGCGTAAGTGCCCCAGGGTTGTTTTTGCGGCGGACCTTCAAACTCCACGCCGCGCTTCTTCAGATCGGCGTACGTCGTTTCGATGTCGTCGCACTGGTACGACATGTTCATGAACGAGCCGATTCGTTTTTCGTCGCCCTCGGGAGTAAACAAGACCACTCGCGTCTCCGCTTTTGGAATTCGTAATTCAATCCAGCGCTGTTTTTTGTCGAAAGGCTGATCGGTGATTATCGTGAACCCCAGCTTGTCGGTATAGAAATCGAGCGCGCGATTTTGATCGGCTACCGGAATGCTTACGAATTTGATTTGCTTGATCATGATGGGCCGAACCTAAAGTGACTGGCGTCATTGCGTCCAGAGGCGATCACAATCGCGTGCGAGAAAGTGCTGTCCGTTTATCGGTACAAGTACCAGCGCGAATGCGCTTCTTCCTTTTCAGTTCTTCCTTCATACTTTCCTCGTGCCTCGCTTCAAACAAACCATTTCCATCGACGATTACGTGCTCGATGTGCTGATGCGGGATCTGATCGGGCACGACCAAAAACCGGCGGCTTACCTCGTTTATATGCACCTGTACGGTCAGGCTGCGCGAATCAAATGGCGCTCGATCAGCGCCAGCGTGCGCACGATCGCCGATGCGACCGGCCTTTCGAAAAGTGCCGTGCATACGGCACTCGCGCATTTGCGGCGACGAAAACTAATCGCGACGACAACCGATCACCCAACTGCTACATCGCGTCATCGCGTGCTCCGTCACTGGCGCACGTGAAAACAGTACTTGTAAGGCGGCCGTTTCAGACGCCGCTCGATCAAATCCATTCGCGCACGCCGCGGCTGGGATCGCGCGGACCGATGATTCCCGACATTCTTTCCCAGACCGAGCTTACCGCGGGCCGCACCGTGTCCCATGGCAACGCTGACCCCGGCTTCGCAGTCTCGTAATCCGCTGCAACGGATTCTTCGACTTCGTCGAAGTTCTTGTTCTGATTTTTCAGAAACGAATTGTACCCGGTCTTGTACGCGTGCTCGAACTGCTCGTACGAAGAGTTCTTCGCATACGGTTGTTTTGAATGTTGTTCGCGCCAGTAAGCAGCCTCATTTTCGGGGTACACCCACTGGCCTCGATTCTCATCTTCTGCTTCCGAACGTTTTTGCATAGCTGATCCTCCTTCCACTGATCATTAGAAAGTTCGCCGGCGGGCAGCTGATCGGCCGCTTTTTCGCCGCGGATAAGAAATCAAAAAGATGAAACGAAGGGCATCTCGGGCGAGAAGCTGGGGCGAGTGTTGGATGAACGCAAATGCGGTAGCAATTGCGAATCGTTTCTGGGGCTGCACTGCAAATGTGGGGAACAGAAAAAGGGAGGCGGAAATGATTAAAGGAACTCATTTGATCGGGCGCGCTGTCATCGACATGGAAGCAGCGGAACGACTGGGCAGAATCAAGGAAATCATCGTGCAACGTGATGGCGAGCGCGTCGCGGGTTTCATCGTCGCGCATGGCGAAACGATCGTCGGAACCGGGGGGACACGAAGGACCATCCCCGCTTCCGCTCTGCATGCGATCGGCCCGGACGCGGTAACGGTGCATGGATCCGAGGTAAAAGAGAGGGCGTCCGCAGATCTCGGCAATCTCCCGCGCATGTCGGACGTGATCGGTCGCAAAATGCTGACGCGGAGCGGCCGGCTGCTTGGTTCGATCAGTGACGTGCTTATCAATGGCGACGACGGAACAATTATCGGATTCGCCGTCGGCGAAAGTGTTCGCAGCAAGCTGGAGAACATCTTGAACCCGCAGCGTTCTAAAATTAACGGCTACGTTCGTGCCGATGCCGATTTGCATGTTGGCAATGAGCTAATCGTGGTCCCGGACAATGCGTTGATTGAAGGTGAACCCGGCGCGCAGGAAACCGCTCACAAGTCGGCGACCGAGAAGACCGATGAAACCGGGCCTCGTGGCTGGAGCGACAGTGATCCGGCGCAGTCGAGCGGACCCGGCATTTGGATGCGCCGAACAGAGGCGGCAAAACGGGACGCATCGCAAAAATCCGCAGAGATTCGTCTCGAATCTGAAACTGCGCGTTTGGTCGAGGAGAGCCGCGTCGTTAGGCCGAGCGAAGAAAGGCCTGAAACATCACCGCCGCTGGGCGGAAGTGAATCGGTAAGAACCTTTCCAGAGGACCAACCTCCAAAATAAGTAAGCAGCGAGGTTTTCCGCCCTCAGCAACTGTCGAAGCGATCGGACTAACACGGTATCGATGCCGGTCGAGGGGGGATTCAGCTTGACATGTCGAAGCCCGTTTTCCTATTTATTGCGAAGGACAACACTTCACTTCAGCAACTCAAGGCAGCTCTAGTAACGAAGTGTATGGGCGGTGTACCGGGGCGCATACCCGATGCACCGCCCGTCCATGGAGTCGGCGCCAATACCGACGGCCTGGAAAAGCTCAGGCCACGTCCTCGCCAACTTTCTGATCAGCCGGTTTTCGCTTCAATTTCGTTGCAGATTTTTTTCTCGCACGCGGCCGCTTCTGAGTGGCGCTTCGTCTGCGGGCAGCCGACGCCTGTTGCTTTCGTGCTTCTTCACGTTGCTTGCGCTGCTTCTTGTCGTCCAGATACCTTCTGAATTTCTTGTAAGCAAAACCGCCGCCTAATCCCGCAGCAGCGATTGCAAGTGCAGCTGCGATCTTAACCGGTCCCTGGCCAGGGGCCATATGCCAGGGACATTTGTCGAGCGGATATTTATCCGGAAGAGGAAACCCACAGCCGGGTGCATCACATTTGCGTGCCATAATCAGTAATCTCGTTAGGAATAGGGAACTGAACAAGTGCTAAGGCTGACCTTTCCATTTTCCAATTCATCTATCGCAAGCTGCTCTTGATGCGTAGTGGTCCGGTCGTCCCTGCACGAACAGAGTTTCGTGGTGAATGAGGCGCACTTTTCGGAGCTGCCTTCCGAACAGTTTTCGCCACGTACACAAATAACTGAAAGATTTTTAGCGCACTCAGCGAAGTGAAATTGATAAGCCCGGACGCTTCATTCCAATTGCGCTTTGTTTCATCCTCATGACCGAGACGACAATCGATCCGCGTTTTCGCAATCGCGAACGCCAGCCCGGCCTCGATTTATTGCGTGCCCTCGCAATCATCGTGGTCGTTGTTTATCACGCCGCGCTGTTCGGGTTCAAATTGCCTGGACGAGTGGACCGCTTTGGCTGGATTGGCGTGGATCTCTTCTTTGTTCTGAGCGGTTATTTGATCGGCGGCCAATTGCTCGCGCTGCTTGCGCGCGATCAGCACATCAATCTCGGACGGTTTTTCAGCCGGCGCGCGTTGCGTATCATGCCGGCTTACTTTGTCATCCTTGCGGTTTACTTCCTTTTGCCGTCCTGGCGCGAATATCCCGACATGGGGCAGCCGCTCTGGAAGTTTCTATCGTCGGTGCAAAACGTCGCGCTTCATGGCGGCACCGCTTTTTCACATGCCTGGTCTCTTGCGGTCGAAGATCAATTCTATCTCGCGTTACCTTTTCTTTTGCTCTTTCTCTATCGCCGGCCGGGCCCCGCCATAATTGTTCCATGTCTGATTGTAATTGGCGGCATCCCCTTACGCGCCTTTCTGGCTGCGCAAAATCCATCAGTTGATGGCAGCGGAGTATCCTTCCGCGCCTTCCAAGCGTGGATCTATTATCCAACCTGGACCCGGATGGACCCGCTCGTGTTCGGCGTCGCGCTGGCTGCGATCGAGAGATTTCGGCCCACATGGTGGCGGCGTGTCACGAACTGCGCGCCTTGGATTTGGCTACCTGCGCTCGCCGTGATCGCCTACGCACTTTATCTCGGCGAAACCCAAACCCTCACGGTTACTGCCTGTGTTTGGCAATTCCCACTGATCGCCGTTGGCATGGCTGCGCTTCTTGTTTGCGCAGTTAGTCCGCGGCTCCCGCTCTGTCGAGTTGCAATTCCCGGCGC
>JBLMXD010000291.1:0-3770 GCA_050257575.1 Alphaproteobacteria bacterium
GGCGAACGCGTAACCGCTATTGGGTGAGAAAGGCATCTGCGCTTTTTTTGGTTTTCGACCATTGGGGAGCACCTCGTGAAAAATGGTGCCGATGTATGGCGTGGAGTTATCCGGCGGCAGATAAAACTGCACCGTGATTCCTTTCCACAGGCTGTCGGTGTGCTTGAAAATGCGGTAACCAGGGATGTCGCGAGTCAGAATGGGCACCGGATACATGTTTACGCCTGCAAAACCTTCCCCGAAGCGGCCTTTCAACCCCGGCGCCAACCGCTGTACGAAAGCCGCCTGTAACTCCTTCGAACGCAAGGCACGACCAGCCACGTCCCACACTGCGCGCTTTTTTGGCGATAAATGGCGGATGTATTCCGGGAAAAGATCAATCTTCGAGCGAGTCGGTTTTCCGTCACGCCTGCTGCTGCCGACTTTACTTTTTCCAGACATGGCGCGGTAGTCCTCTGCAACCGGCATCGCCTCCAACATTTCTGCATAAAAGTCGTCGGGAAACACGTGGTCGAACTGCAAATGATGAAACGGCGCATCATCAGCGCGCGCGTTTTTGACCGAGTTTGCCACAAATTCGGTCAAGTTGTTGACGGACCACGATTGTCTCATTGATTGAATTGTTCCCGTGAATTATGACTCAAACAACTGAAAAACGTTCGTGGTTTTCAGATGTGGCCCGTTGGGTTGCCGAGTTAATTCTGGTATTCGTGGGCGTCTATGCTGCGTTCTGGCTCAGTAATTATCAACAGCGTCAGCAGGACGCAGAACGACGCGACCGAATCCTGGCTTCGATTGAGCGAACACTGCAAGAGGGAATCGAGAGCAACAAGATTAGTCGCGCAAAGGAGGAAAAGGTCGCAACGGAGTTTCGACGCGCGCTTGATAGCGGTGAGATGCCGCCGTTGCATCCATTTGTTTTCACAACCGACTACAGTCCGGGCGACCTCGCCGCGCTGCTTCAGTCCGGTGGCATCCAGTTGCTCGACCTGGAGACGCTTACCGCACTGCGTAGCGACGAGAGCATTATCCGATGGGGATTGAGCCGCATGGCGCACTACACAAGATTGAGTGACGAATTGATCGTGCCGAATCTGGACCAGGACATCTCGTTCTTTTATGACCCGGCGAGCAGGAAATTGCGAAAAACCTTCGAGATGTACCCCGAAGCTTTGGATGCAACCGTGAAATTTGCCAATGAGCTTGAACGAACCCACACGGAACTGCTGAGGCAAATCCAGGCTGAACGGAAGCGAAAGCACTAACATGAATCTGACAGTCCACGGCTTCGCATCTCTCCTGTCAGTCTTGGCTGTCGCTCTCGTGTCGGCCAGCGATTATCCCGCGCCGACGGAAGGCGACTTCACGATCCGCGACTTCAAATTTGCTTCCGGCGAAACGTTGCCGGAGCTGCGTCTCCATTACCGAACATTGGGAAAACCGCAGCAAGATGCGCAAGGCAAAACGACAAATGCCATTCTCATCATGCACGGGACCACTGGTAGCGGCGCGCAATTTATTCGCCCGGAATTTGCGGGCGAGCTATTTGGGAAAGGTCAGCCATTGGATGCGACGAAATATTTCATCGTGTTGCCGGACGGAATTGGTCACGGCAAATCGAGCAAGCCGAGTGACGGGCTGCACGCGAAATTCCCGCGTTACGGTTATCGGGACATGGTGGAGGCACAGTATCGTCTGTTGACTGAAGGTCTTGGCGTGAATCACGCGCGATTGATCATGGGGACCTCGATGGGTGGAATGCACACCTGGCTCTGGGGTGAACTGCATCCTGATTTCATGGACGCGCTAATGCCGCTGGCGTCTCTCCCCACACAGATTTCAGGCCGTAACCGGGCCTGGCGCCGAATGGTTATTGATACGATCCGCAATGATCCGGCCTGGAACGGCGGCGAGTACAAAACACAACCGCCGAGTCTGCGTACCGCCGCAGAGATGCTGTGGTTCATGAGCAGCAACCCGGTGTTGCGCCAGAAGGAGGCGCCGACGCTGGCGAAGACAGATGAAGTTCTCGACAAATTCGTCGATCAAATTGTGAAAGCAGACGATGCAAACGATGTGCTGTATGCCGTTGAAGCATCCTATGACTATGATCCCGGCCCGAAGTTGGAGAAAATCCGCGCGCCGCTTCTGGCGATCAATTCTGCAGACGACCTGATCAACCCGCCCGAGCTCGGGATCCTCGAGCGCGAGATCAAACGGGTTCCGCGCGGCCGCGCACTCGTGATTCCGTTCAGCGGCAAAACGCGTGGCCACGGCAGCCACACCGTTGCCAGTTTGTGGGAAGATCAGTTACGGGAGCTGCTTAAGGAGACGGAGCAGAGTCACTAGTCTGGAAAGCGGAGGTTCTGAATCATTTTGGTAAGTCTTTGCTTGGTAGCTTTCCGAACTTGGCCTCCATCCCGCGTTGGATCCTTTGCTGTTTAATGCTCCCTTTTTCGTTCTTAAGAGTCGTTAGAAGCTCTGTCATTCCCTCATTTAGTCGCTTGTTTCCCGCATCCCACTCCGACTTTGGTTTGAAGGTTACGCGTGGATAAATCCTGGTTAGGTCGGGCACGACTTTTCCTTCTCTCTGCACTTTCTGAATGATCGGGATCAATTGATCGATGTCGCCGAAAGCATATCCGTTGATGTATGGGCCGACTAATTGTTGAAAGGCATTCTGCGCCTGAAACAGTTCGAACCCGGCATTACCGATGGTGCCCATCTTTTCACGATCGATCAGAGTGGCAAAGAGACGGCCGCGATATTGAGCTGAATAAAACCAGTAAATTGATTCTTCTCTGAAACCGAGATCGTAGAGACGAATCGCTGCCACGTACGTCTCGGCAAAATTGAGCGTATCCCAGAGCTGTTTCATTTTCGCGATCGTGGCGACGAACTCGGATTGGTTGTTCGCGGTCAAGCCACTGCTGAACCGGCCGACCTCGATAGTCGGGCCTTTGGAATTGTAGTATGGCGTGACGTAGACGTCGATGTGTGCAGGGTCGGTGATGGTCTGCGCAGCAGCGGGACCGGCACAACCAATTAAGGCGAGCAAGGCGATCAGATTGGGTTTCATTTTGGAAAAGGAGGCGCAAGCTCAACTACCGCTTCACCTAGTGCAAGGGTCTGCGTAGCTATCTAGCTCGTGACGAAAGCTGTATTAATCCGGGAAATCTGATAGAAGAGGCGACTCGTGAAGACCGTCTGGCGAAAACATCTGATTGTTTGTCTGGTTCTTCTGTTACTGGTGATTCCGATCTATTTCCTCGATCGGGCGTTGCTCAGCGGAGGCGGCGGGAGCGACTGGATTAAGCTCGATTTTCGGGGGCTGATCTTTTGGACTTATGTCCTTTTAGTCGGCACCGACGTCACATTAAGTTCGATTGCCATCCTTTTATTTCCCAAGGTAGGGGCGTTGCGAATTCATGTTGGCGCGACTGTGCTTTCCGTCATTCTGCTCGTCAGCGGCATGGTTGTGTATGGAAAATTGCAGCGGTTGGCCCTCTCGAACGAATACCAGGCGTTGATGGAGAGTCGCAAACCTCTTCTCAACGTGATCGAACTAAAGCGGTGGTGGTACCTTCCCGACGAGAGTGATCCAGCGGAGATCCGTGTGAACGTGCTTGTCCATCAGGCAGGTCGGTTCGCGGGCAACGTGACTGGCGAGCGAACAGATTCATCGGGCTTAACGACAACCGTTTTCGAGGCGACCAATGGACCCGAGAGCCAGCGGCAGGTCCAGAGCGGCGAGGCTTTCACTTATGCAT
>JBLMXD010000292.1:0-2563 GCA_050257575.1 Alphaproteobacteria bacterium
CTGCGGGTGAAGCCAGATAAACAAACGAATCGCGATCGCCCATTCGTCCTTTGAAATTACGATTGGTAGCGCTGATCGCAGTTTCACCTTTTTGCACCAAACCGCGCCCAAGTCCGATGCATGCGCCGCAACCTGGTGGCAGCGCAATCGCTCCGGCGTCAATTAAAGTTTGCCAGTCGCCATTGGATTGCGATCGCGCCTGTACTTCGGCGCTGGCCGGAGCCAGATAAAATTCGACACCCTGGGCAACGCGCCCTCCGCGGTTGCGAATAACTTCCGCGGCATCGTGCAAATCTTCGAAGCGCGCGTTCACGCACGAAAGCAAATACGCCTTTTGAATCGGAACGCGTTTCCGTTCGATCTCGGGCAGCGAGACGATCGTCTTTACCTCGTTGGGGCCGGAGACATGCGGGACGACGGTCGCGAGATCGAGCTCAAGCTCGATCGCATACTCTGCATCGTCGTCAGCGCGAAGGTCGGCAGGATTCTTCCACCACCGGTCGATGTCCGCATCTGTGTAACTTGAGCGACTCTTTTGGCCCCGTTTTCCGGGGCGATTTGGATTCGTGAACTCCGGCACGCGCGAGCGCAAATAATTCACCGTTACTTTGTCGAATGGAAACACGCCTGCCAGCGCGCCCCATTCTGTCGTCATGTTGGCGATGGTCATCCGCGCCGACATCTGAAGATCTGCGGCACCATCACCAGCAAACTCAACGGCGTGATTGAGCACCTCATCTCTGTTGAAGAGGCCGCATAACGCGATGATCACATCCTTACCGACCACTCCAGGCGGAAGTCTCCCCTTGAGCACCACCTTTGCGATCGGTGGGAGCTGCCACCAGGTAACTCCCGTCGCCCAAATGCTCGCCGCATCTGTGCGCACAACAGGCGTGCCGAGTGCCGCCATTGCGCCGTACAAATTCGAATGCGAATCGCTGGCAACAACCATCGACCCCGGAATGACATAGCCTTGCTCCACCATGACCTGATGCGAAATTCCGGTGCCAGCCGGATAAAAATCGATGTCGTGCTCGCGAGCGAATGCTTCGATTTTCGCGTATTTCGCCAGGTTTTCGGGCGAAGTGTTTTGGATGTCGTGATCGATTGCGAAAACCGGTTGCGCCGGATCAGCGATCGTTATTGCGCCAATCTGTTTGAACTTGGGAATCACTGCGCCCGTATTGTCGTGTGTCATCACATGACGCGGACGAATAGAGATGAAATCCCCACTTCGCACCACCGTGCCTGGCGTAAGTCCGTCTGCGTGACGCGCCGCAATTTTTTCAACCAGTGTCAATCCCATAATGAGTGTGCAATAGATTATTCAGGCTTGGGTTGCACGTCCAGCATCGGGCCGTTGTAGCCAGCATTGGTGATGCCGGCCGGCGGGGAGCAGCGATGCCGGCTACAGCTTCTTTCCGGTGCGTTTTCCAAGAAGCTTGGCGATATCAAAATCGACAAAATCCGCGTGATGGAAAATGATCGATTCGATCGAGCGCTCTACCTTATCGCCTTCGTGACTGTGCGTGGCGATGATGTGCATCACTTCGCCGGGAATTCCGTGTTTATAAGCCAACGCGACTCCGCTGAATGGATGTCGCAGTTGCTGGCCAAAGGTGCCCTGCACAACCTTGCCTGACGGGTCCTTGTCGTATTCGAGCGGTTTGCCGACATCGGCCAGCAGCGAGCCTGCGATGAGATGATCGCGTTGGACCGGAATGTCGCATCGGAAAGAAGTCTCTAGCACATCCGCGATGGCTACGCATTGCCGTGCGCAGGAGTTGAGATGCTCAACGAAAGTCATGTCGATATCGCCAGCCAGCAATGTGAATTTGACCGCGCGCAGTTCGTCGAAGGTCCAGCCCTTTCCTCCGCAGCCTGTGGTAATCGCCTCGTTCCATACCGCGGCCACCTTTTCGCGCAGCGATCGATCTTTGATTTCCATCAAAGGTGGAAAGAGCTCTGCAATTTCCTTTACGCCGTAATTGGTTTGGTCGGTTGTTTTTGTTGCCATAATGATCATTTCCTTTTCAGCCGATACTTTTGTGGCTTTGAGGATGTTCTTTCTATTATTTTTCTGGCCTCCAGATCCAGTTTAACGGTTTCTCCGTACCAGCTTACGTTCCCAGTAAACTTACCCGTTAGGCGCTTTTTGAGTTGATCGAATAGTTCGGTATGGGTGAGTTCCCGGTTTTGCAGAGCAAACAGGATCGCTCCCTTTAGCGCGTCGTACTTTTGTTTGCTGATATTTCTCCCGCTTTTGCCAAGCGGATGTTTAGTCAGGATTTTCTCTTCTGTCATCGGTTCTCTTTCGGGAATATTCGACCCTGAATTCGGATGAATGTCGCGGAGGCTACAAGCATGCCCCTGTCGGGACCATCGTCAATTCGCCGTCAGGCTGGTTGAATTGTGAGTTGTTTAATGCAGACTTCCGAGCGTTATCCTCCTAAACGGAAGCATCGAGAGTCATGCCAACTTACGAGTATTCGTGCGAAAAGTGCGGTCAGAACTTCGACGCATTCCAGTCGATGCGGGACGAACCGTTCCGGGAATGTCCGAA
>JBLMXD010000293.1:0-5638 GCA_050257575.1 Alphaproteobacteria bacterium
ATCAGGTCCGATTCGTGGCTGCGCGGAAACTCCAGTTCAATTTCCGCCATGGCAAGGCGGCGTCCATCCGTGGCCACCAGCGTTAGCTTGTTGTCCTTGAAACTGAAGAGAACGCCGTTAAGCACGTAGCGGGTTTCGTCAGTCGAGATCGCGTAGGAAGTCTTGCGCAGTCCATCACGCAAATCTTTCTGTCGCATCGTGACCACTTTGGCGCCTTCAAACTTTGGCAGGGGCGGGAATTCATCCTCGGGTAACCCTAGAATTTTGAAAAAACTCTGGCCGCTTCGGATCGACGCGGCATTTTTCCCATCGACGTCCACCTGAATCTCGCTCGACGGCAGTTCGCGGATAATGTTGAAAACGCGCCGCGCCGGGAGCGTAGTCGCGCCCGGTTTATCCACATGCGCTTCGCAGGTGCCGCGCACGCCGACATCCAGGTCGGTGGTTGTTAGATGTAAATCGTTCTCGTTCGCCTGCAGCAATACGTTGGAAAGAATCGGGAGCGTAGTCCGGGTGCTGACTACGTTCTGTACCTGTTGCAGGGCCTCGAGCAGTTTTTCTTTGGTAACGCTAAATTTCATGGTCAAGAGCGAGCGCCTTAAGATGTAAATGCTTCGAATTTATTCGGCAACCGCAATCTCTCATTTCGGCCCGTTGTATCGTTGGAGCACGGCACCCCCTACCGCTGGAGCGAGCTATCGATGTACGAGATCGTCTGGCGAATGTTGTCCTGCTCGGACATGCGTCTTTTTACCAGTTTACAGGCGTGCAGCACGGTGCCGTGGTCCCGACCGCCGAACGCATCGCCAATTTCATTCAAGGAGGCTTTGGTAAGCTCGCGCGCCAGAAACATCGCCACTTGTCGTGGAAAAGCGATACTGGCCGGGCGGCGTTTGCTGGTCATGTCGGCGAGCCGTACGTCGAAGTGTTCGGCTACGCGCCGCTGAATTTGCTCGATCGTGATCGATTGCCGTCCTTCTTCTTGCAAGATGTCCTTCAGCAAATGCTCGACGGCTTCCTTTGTCAGTTCCTTGCCGCTCAGTGACGCGAAAGAAGCCACACGCATGAGTGCACCTTCGAGACGGCGGACATTTGTCCGAATACGACTGGCGAGAAACTGAAAAACGTCTTCGTGCAATTTGATCTGCATCGTGTCCGCCTTCTTTCGCAGGATCGCCAGACGCGTTTCGATATCAGGCGGTTGAAGTTCGGCGGTAAGCCCCCATTCAAATCGCGACACCAGGCGATGTTCGAGGTTCGCGATTTCCGACGCTGGCCGGTCGCTGGAAAGCACGATCTGTTTGTGCCCGTCAAAAAGCGTGTTGAACGTGTGAAAAAATTCCTCCTGCGACCTCTCCTTCCCTCCCAGAAATTGAATGTCGTCAATCAGGAGAAGGTCGGCCTGACGATAACGCTTCCGGAATTTCACCAGGTTACTGTGTTGGATCGCGTCGATGAACTCGTTGATGAACAGCTCACTGGAGAGGTAGATCACCTTGACGTTTTTCCTCTTGGCCCAGACGTATTGGCCAATGGCTTGCATCAGATGCGTTTTGCCGAGACCGACGCCGCCATAAACGAACAACGGGTTGTAAGTCCTCGCCGGGGCCTGCGCGACGGCAAGACTGGCCGCGTGCGCAATTTCGTTGTTTGGCCCGACCACAAAAGATTCGAATGTATTGCGCGGATTAAGTCCCGGAACAGTTGCTCCTGATCGTGCAGTTGCGACTTGCGGCGGCAACGTCTCCTTTACCGGGCTCGATTCCTCCGAAGAAGTCTGGATGCCAGTTGGCGTAGGCGAGCGAAATCTGACCGACCGCGGAGATCCAAACGTGGCGACGATAGCATTCTGCAATGCCGGCATGTAATTACTCTCGATCCAAAGCTGGTAGATGTTGTTCGGAACCGTAAGCGTGATCGATTTTTCCTTTGCCTCGATTAACTCGACCGTGGAGAACCAGCGCTTGAAACTATCGGCGCTAATCTGTGGCTTGAGCACGGCTGACAACCGCTGCCACAATTGCGCACATTTCTTGTCCATAGCGAAGTTGTTAACAGTGTTACACAAATGCCACACTGACCGGTGCGTTGAGGAATTGCACCCAGCAAACGGCCAGAGATGCCACCGTTCCCCGGTGCAATTTCGCCTCGCAAGATGAAAAAAAATTGCCAAAAACGCGTAAATACGAAGGAAAACCGTCAAAAGCATCCTTCAATGCTCTCCTTCCAGTGAGGCCAGGCGCACGCGTAATCAATCGTTCTCTGGGGGACCTGGTAGTGTCGTTCATTCTCGGTGCCGGAAGTTTCTCAGAAATGTTCACAACTTATTCACATGCCCGTTGTGGCTTCCCTCGCCAGCGGGCTTGAGATTAGAAATCAGTTGCGAAACGAACAAGAAAAAAATGAATTTAATTTTCAATTGCTGCCAAAAAATTTTCTTGACTAAAAAATGTAGCGCGCGTGTCCGTGCAAAAAGAAAGAATCAGTGTTCTTCCGAAAATTTTCGTACGGAAGGAAGCAGGCTTGCTCTGGACCTGTCGTGAAGAGTTGATTTAGCTCGTCGACTCTCATTGAGTTGACCCGGTCGACCTCCGCGGGCAATTTTCCGCCTCTGTGAGCGACGGCAAAACGCTCAGCGAATTTGGCAGATGCAGGCAACTAATACCGACATCATGAGACAACTTTTGACGTGCGTCGCTCGTCCGAACCGGCCGACGATTCGACGTCGGGTTTTGACCGGACTAATTGCGGCGTTGATTCTTTGTCCATTGCGCGCACCTGCCGCAGATGAATTGGTGCCCCCATTCGGGTTTCGTTGGAATGATTCGATGGCGCGCGTGGAGGCGGTGTTGCATGGCGCAAAAGCAAAAATCGTTTCGCGCGGAAAAAAAGAAAACCGCGACGTTTGGACGGTGGAGGGCCTCATTCACCCCGGACTTAAGCGTACCGTGTTTACTTTCAAAGAGCGCGCGCTGGTAGCAGTAGAATTGCAGTACGAATACCCCGACTGGTCCATCGAACGTTACAACCAGCGGATGGGGGAAATTCGCAAATACTTCGACGAAAAATACGGGACCGGAAAATTGGTGTCCCGCGCCCGCGACAACGATACCGATGTGATCCAAACATTGGTGGGCTATCAATGGATGGTCGGTACGACGATGCTGGAACTCTTCTATTTTTCGGCGCAACACAACAATCTCATTTACCGCACGATTTCCGTAGCCTACAAGGCGTTGTAACTGCTTGGGAATGTCGCGCTGGCGGTAAACAGGGGCGGAGTGAGGACCTACGAAGGCAACAGTAAGCCTTCGTACGTCTCGGCCACGATGTGATCCACGACTGCTTTCATGTCCTGGGTGCGTTCCCACACCGCCAGTTGCCTGTCTGCTCCGGTGCCTTCGCGGGTCATCCGCTCGACATGAGCCATTTCTCTCTCGCTTCCGAGTTCTTTAACCTCAGTCGATACGAAGTCGAGCAGTTCAGATAAAAGGCTTCGCTCGTCTACTTCGGCTTCCCTGCCGAAATCGATCAATTTTCCATCGATGCCGTAACGGGCCGCGCGCCAGCGGTTCTCATCGAGCAGACGGCGCCGATAGATCCGGAAGGTGATGTTTTGGTGAAGCAGCTTGTGCAATTTTGCAATCACAGCCTGAATTAGTGCCGCGATCGCCAGCGTATCGTCCACGCGGGATTGCGCGTCGCATACGCGCACCTCCAGCGTATCGAAAAAAGGATGCAAACGAATGTCCCACCAGATTTTTTTTGCGTTATCGATGCAACCGGTTTTGACCAGGAGCTTGCAATAGTCCTCGTACTCAGAAAGCGATTCGAATGAATCAGGTATCCCTGTGCGTGGAAAACGCTCGAACACTTTCAGGCGGTAACCTTTCAGGCCGGTGTTTTGTCCAACCCAGAACGGCGAATTGACTGACAGCGCGTAAATGTGCGGGAGAAAATAGCGCGCCTGGTTCATCACGTGGATGGCTGTTTCGCGATTGGGGATGCCGACGTGCACATGCAAGCCGAAAATCAGATTCGCGCGAGCGAGCGACTGCATGTCTTTCACGATTTCCTGGTAACGTTCTCCTTCAGTGATGAGCTGATCGCGCCAATGAGAAAACGGATGCGTGCCCATCGACGCGATCTTTAATCCGCTGCGTGCCGCCAGTTCCGCCAGTTTTGTCCGCAGCTCGATGACGTGTTCCCGCGCGCAGCCAATCGAGTCGCAGATTTCCGTGCCCAGCTCAACCACCGACTGGTGCATCTCCGGCTTGATCTGCTCCTTGAGCGTGACTTTTCCGCCTTCAAGAATTTCGTGAATATGCGAACGGAGTTCGCGCGTCTGCGGATCGATGATCGCGAACTCCTCTTCAATCCCAAGAGTGAACGTATGTTCCTTCATTGCACCCGCGGAAGAAAAACATCCGCCGATTTTGCAGATTTACACCGATTATTTCCTCCGGACAGGGCGGGGCAGTCCTCTTTACGCCGAACCGGCTCCGCGGGATTCCTTATACCGTTTCGCCTAGCGAACCTTGTGTCAGCGCCGCTTGCAGGAACTTGCCCCAGCTTAGATTGTCGCGGCCGGGAACGTGCTCGCGCGCTTTGCGGATGGCCATTTCAGAAATTGCGTCCACGACCCATTCGAAATTGTGCTGGCCAATCCATGCCGCCTCGCAATCCGGCGCGGGATTGCAAAAATCAATGGCCACCGGCACGCCGTCGCGTAGGGCGAACTCCACCGTATTCAGATCGTAACCAAGAAACTGATTTAATCGCAACACACCCTCTTCGACGCGCTGCAGAATTTCCTTCGACGCGTGCCACTCCGTTTGGTAGCGCAGATGGAACGGATTCCGTGGCTCGTAGGGCATGATACGAACATGACGCTGATCAATCGAATAGCACCGGAAATACATGTCGAACTTGATTTCCTCCTGCAGCATCATCACCAACTGTCCCGTATCGTTGTAGGCACGAAAGAATTCCTCCCGGTTGTGCAACCGATAAACGTTCTTCCACCCGCCGCCGATGAACGGTTTGAAGAACGCAGGCCAGCCGATGTAGCTAAAAATCGATTCCCAATCGAGGGGGTAGCCCAGGTTGCGAAATGATTTGTCGTTTGTATCCGGTGGCAGCTGATTCGACGGAAGCAAAACGGTCCGCGGAACTGCCACTCCGATCCTGGTCGCCAGGGCGTTGTTAAAGAATTTGTCGTCCGCGCTCCACCAAAACGGGTTGTTCACCACGGCTGTCCCGGTCAGGGCGGCGTTTTTCAGCCAGGCCCGATAAAACGGGACATCCTGCGAGATTCTGTCGATGACCACGTCGTAACCACACGATTCGCCCTGGATTACTTTGTCGATCCGGACGAACTCCGCGACAATGTCTTTGCCCCCGGTTTTTTGATTTACCCGCTCGACAAATGCGGGCGGAAAACTGTGTTCCTGTCCAAAGAGTATTCCAATTTTTTTCATAAGCAGATAACCGCGGATAACACGGATTAGGTTTCCTAAGAGCACGCGTTTAGGCGGAGCTCTTCGACTCTCATCAACACCGTGGCTTCAGCCCGGTGATTCGCGGCAGCGGAAATAAGCCGTTTTAAGGGGTTTGTCCAGAGGCAGCCGTTGAATCG
>JBLMXD010000294.1:0-7359 GCA_050257575.1 Alphaproteobacteria bacterium
TTTGCTTCAGCGGGGATAAACTATTCGGCGGCCCGCAGGCCGGCATCATCGTCGGGAAAAAACGATTTATCGCCGCCCTGAAACGCGAACCACTATTTCGAGCACTCCGCTGCGATAAGCTCTGTCTCGCCGTCTTACAGAGCACTGTCGATCTCCATCTCGACCGAAAAATCGGCGAAATACCAACGTTCGCGTTGTTGAAAATCTCGAACGATGCGTTGCGCGCCCGTGCTGTGGCAATTTCTTCAAACTTGCAGGGATTGCCGGCAACGATTGGAATCGGTTGCGGCAGGGCGAAGGTCGGCGGCGGCACCCTGCCGAAGTCGAACGTACCGTCGGTGACAATCGATATCGTGCCGGGGAAATTGTCGGTGGCCGACTTTGCAACGACTCTGCGCAAGTCAGATCCGCCGGTGATCGGCTACATTGCAGATGGTCGCTTCAGGCTCGATCTGCGCACAATTTTTCCTCAACAGGATGATCTGGTGATCAAAGCGATTCGTAAAGCGTGCACAGGGTGACAGCGCGTCATTTTATCATCGCGACCGCAGGCCATGTGGACCATGGCAAAAGTGCCCTGGTCAGAGCGCTCACTGGCACTGATCCCGATCGTCTGCCGGAAGAAAGAAAAAGACAGATCACAATCGACCTCGGTTTTGCGGAGCTAAACTTAACCGCTCCGAACGGAGACAGGATTCATGCCGGCGTTGTTGATGTCCCCGGGCACGAAGATTTCGTGCGGAACATGATTGCCGGAGTCGGCTCAATCGATTTGGCGCTGTTTGTTGTTGCCGCAGATGATGGCTGGATGCCACAAACCGAAGAGCATTTGCAAATCCTACATTATTTGGGCGTGCAACGCGCTGTGATTGCTGTCACGAAAAGCGATCTAGGCCAAATCGACTTCGCCACAAATCAAATTCGCCGCCAATTGGATGGCACAGCTTTTGCCGATTCGCCCATCATTCCAACTTCTGCGCGCACTGGAACCGGCATTGAGGGTCTTGCAGTCACACTGGCGAAAGAACTCAGTTCGACGGAAACGCCTCGCGACGTTGGCAAGCCACGATTGTTCGTGGACCGCGCTTTCACATTGCGAGGAATCGGTACGATCGTCACCGGCACGCTAACGGGGGGAACATTGCAGCGCGGGCAGCAGATTATTGTTTATCCGACCAATCTTGAAACCCGTATTCGGTCCATTCAAAGCCACGGTCTTGAGTTGGATGTCGGGCATCCGGGAATGCGTACCGCCATCAATTTGCCTGATATTCCGGTCGACCGGATTAACCGCGGTGACGTCGTGACGCTTCCCGGTCTTGGCGAACCAGGTTCAACTCCGGTTGTTCTTTTGGAGAAATCTTCGCGTCCTGGTCAGAAAGGTCACTCTGTTGCGCGTCCTCTAAAGAATAGGTCCGTCGCATATGTTCACCACGGAACATCTCGAGTTTCGGTTAAGATAGCGTTACGCGAAAATGGCCCGCTTGGAAACGGCCAAAAAAAAGTTGCCCATCTGAAGCTTGCGTCGCCGATCTTTGCCTTTGCCGGGGATCATTTTGTCATTCGCGATTCATCGGAACAACACACCATCGCCGGCGGAATCGTACTCGATCCAGACGGCAACGGAGAATCACTGACTTCCATTACTGCTCTGGATGATATCGACGGATTGGTGCACCTAACGATCTCGAGGCTCGGGTTCTCAGCGCGAGAAAATATTTTGAGCAAATCCCGGTTTAATGCGGACGAAATCGGCGAGGCGCTGAAACGTTTGGAGAAACAGGGAGCGATTGTCCTGCGCCAACGCATTTCCGTGGATTGTGAATTGTGGCGGGCACTCACCACAAAGGCTGTCAGGTTGATCGACGAAGCGCACAAACAGAATCCCGAACGCGCGGGCGTTGATCTGAACGAATTGCGCTCGGCGCTGGGCGTTCAACAACCAGAGCTGTTCGAAGCGTTAGTAGCGGATTTGTGCCACGGCGGTTTCGTCCGCAAGGGATCGGCTGTCGCACGAACCTCCCATCGACCGGCGTTGCCGGCCCACTTTCAAGAAGTCCTGACGAAAATTCGGGAGGCGCTTTCCAGGCAACCCTTTGATCCTCCATCCCGCAAAACAATCGAATCAGATTCGGAGGCGCAGAAGATTGTACGCTTTTTGATCGATAGCGGTGAGGTCTTCGAAATTGCTCCTGATCTGATGTTGTTGCGTGAAAATTTTGAGAGAATGAAATCGCTAGTAACCGGGTTCATCGGGAAAAACGGGCCAGCTACTGTGAGCGATTTGCGTCAAACGATTGGAAGTTCACGGCGCGTAATGGTGCCGTTGCTGGAACGGCTCGATCGGGACGGTGTTACGCGACGCGTCGGGGATAAAAGAATGCTATGCCGGATCAACAAAGCGTGAAACAATCGCCACCCGTCCTGCTCGCCGCGCCATCCCTGCAGGAAGCTTGGGACGGTGCAATTTCGCCCTGGTTCGACGACGCTTTGCCCGAAGCGTGGCAACGCAAGTTGCCTACACTGGTGGTCGTCCCCACGCGAGGCCATGCTAACGATTTCAAGGCTCGTTTAATCGCAAACGGCTCGTCGCATTTGGGTGTGCAGTTTGTAACACCCGCGAGTTTGCGCGAGTTGCTCGAGCGGGACGATGCAACGCCGCCCCCTCAGTCTGAACATCTGTGTTTGCTTCTCGCAATTGCAGCCAGTGAAATGGAAGATCGGCCTGACGAGTCGGAAGCGCTTGCTGCAAAAGCTGTCGCTCGTGCACCGGCCCTACTTCTACGCGCATTGGATCGTCTCGAAACTGCCGGTTGGAAATTCGAAAAACTCGGACTGCCGTCCTTTGCGCCAGTGCTTCGGCGTTTTAACGAGCTGTTAAAAAAGTGCGGTCTTGTGCTTCAGGGCGAGCGTGATCGAAATCGTCTACAACAACTCACGCATGCCAGGCGACAATTTTCCAATGTGCTTATCAGCGGATTCGACGGAGCTCATTGGGCAGATTGGTTTCTTCTGCGAACCACGGTCGAACTGGCAGAAAACGCGACAATTGTGCTCGAAGAACCCAGGGGAAACTTATCCGACGTCGATCTTTGCTGGATTGGCTCGTGGGAAGAAATTTGCGGCGAGGCCCGGCGCATATCGACCGCGACCGCGACCACCGCGCTCGGCGATTCGCTTTTCAGCGAAATCGAAATGCGCGGAGGCGCCGAACCTGCAAAGCGTTTCGATTTTCTGATCGGCATAAACTTTTCCGAACAAGCCGACGCGATCGCGCGACAGTGCGTTCGTTATTTGGCAGATGAAAAATGTACGCGGCTGGGCGTGATTTTTCCGGGCAGCGGGGCCTTGCCACGGATGGTTACGAGCTCGCTGGAACGGCTCGAAATCCCGCATAATGATGGACTCGGCCATAGTGTGCCCGGCATTTTCGAGTCAGCGGAGTGGCAGGCCTGGATCGAATTGCAACGCGCGCCGCGGCTTCATTCTTTGCTGCGTTTTCTAAACGCCTTGCCCGACCCGAGGGTCGTATCCTCAAAAATCAGCCGGCAAGTTTTCGAAAAGGTTCTGCGCGAGAGCTACAGCGAAGTATTGCTGGATGACCTGGAAGTGCTGCGCGAATTCTGTGCCGCGCTCGCCGACGCCAAATCTCAGGCGGCGGCCGAAGCTCTGCGCGCACTGCCGTTTCTTCCGTCGCGCGCCACGTTCGCACAGTTTCTCCAACAAACTCACGCTGCACTTGCGCATCTGGAATGGAAGCAACAGGCGCTCGAGCTTGCGCACGTTGCGCGTGACTGGTCGGACCGTTTTGATGTGAAATTTTCGCGCGCGCTTTTTTTACGCTGGTTGGAAGAAACCGCCGTGACGTCGGATGCCGCCCGCTCAACGGCGGGCAATCATCCGTATGCTCGCGTCCAATTGCTCACAGTGGCCGCCGCGCTCAATCAGGAATGGTCGCACTTGATTTTTGCTGGCTGGAACGATGGGGCGTGGCCGCCGCCAGCCGGAGCGGAGTTTGCACGCGCTGAGGAAATTAGGGCTTTCAATCGTAGCGTACAACAGCTCAACAAGCTCGCGGCGCACCGGGGGAGCCAAGGCGAGGGCCACACCAGTATTCGCGAAAATCACTCCCTTTATCTCGGACCCGGCGAGCAACGGGCGATCGCATTGAGGCAATTCGACGCGCTCCTCGAATCGGCAGGCGAATGCGTGACGCTTACGGCCAGCCTGGTGCAGGAAGATGAGCCGGAACGCTTCTGGAACCCGAGCGAATGTCTTACCGAGCTTTATCTTAAGACGCGGGGTAAACCACTGACGCAAAACACGTTGAAAAATCTTCAACGCGCTACTTCGCTGTTACCAAAACCAGCCGATGTAGCGATAGACGTGCAGCAAACCCTGATCGCGTTCAATGCGCGCCGCGACTCCTCCAGAGCGGCCGGCGAATACGATTTCGCGTTGCGACTCAACCAATCGTATCGGCCAGTGCCGACGCTGAGTGTGACTGACCTTCAAGGAATGGTTTCCTCCCCGGCGATTATTTGGATGAAACGTTATCTCGGCGTGGAAGCACCGGAAGATGTCGCCAATCCGTGGCCAGCCACGACCGGTAAATGGGTGCATAACTGGCTGGCGAATATTATCGAAACGCGAGATGGAAAGATCTTCCTGCCGTTTCCGAGCCTGGCGAAGATCGACGAGCGCATCCGGTTTATCGCGGACGAGCAGTCTGCAGCACTCCGACGCCTTTGCGACTTGGCAGGCAAAGTAGTCCCTGATTGGTGGAGCTCGGGCTGGTCGAACGCGCGCTATCTCGCCCGCCATCTGGGTGCCAAGATCGGAGCGGTAAAAGGGTGGGAGTGGATGGCGACGGAGTTGGCAGTCGGCCGTGAAGACGCGGTGAAAATCGCCGACGGAGTAGAGCTTCGGCTACACGGCCAGATCGATTTGGTGCTTGCGCAAAATGACGCCTCCAGTTTCGCAGGGGAAAAGATCTGGATTGTCGATTACAAGACCGGTTCGAGCCGGGAACTAAAGACCTCCGATCTGCACGACAGTCTGGTCAAAGGCACAAGCCTGCAGCTTGGGCTCTACGCGCTAGCCATACGTGAGCTCGGCGCCGGCGAAGTGAGCGCCAGCATTGTTTCGCTCGTGGTAAAAAACATCGCGCCACAACTGTCCGTTGCGGATCTTGCACCGTATACCGACGTGTTCGCCGATCTCGCGGAAATGCAGCGCACGGGGGTTTTTGGAATGAAAGGTGAAATCCGTCCGGCATTCGGTTACTGCGCGCCATACCCGCTCGCGACGTTGCCGATCGACAACGACATTCTGGAAGACAAGTGGGCGCTGACGCATCCCGCGCTCGTACTTGAGAAAGAGGAATGGGAAACATGGTGAAGCCGCGCGATGAAGCCGCGCGTGCTCGTTTTGCAAACGAGCTGGACCGCAATTTCTCGGTGGTCGCATCGGCGGGTTCCGGCAAGACCACCGCGATCACGCAGCGCATTCTGTCGATCGCGCGCTCGCCCGGCGCCGCGAAGATTCTGCCACGGTTGGTGGTCGTGACTTTCACTAATCGTGCAGCGGACGAAATGCAACAGCGCACACGGCAAGCTCTGCTCGAGGAAGATTTGCCAGAGGAATTACAGACCGCATTCAACAACGCCTTCTTTGGCACGATTCATTCGTTCTGTATGAAGCTTCTGACCGACTTCGGTCACTACCTGGGTTTACCCGCGCCGCTCGAGTTAGTCGAAGACGACGAGATCTTGTGGCAGGAGTTTGCACAGAATCAAACGCGCATCGGTCGCTCGTTAGGCGACAAGGACCGGGCCATGCTTTTACGTTTCGTGCAGGCGCGGGACCTCATGCAGCTGGCTCGCCGCGCACGCTCGTCTGTCTTGCAGGTGCCGGGGCTGTCACCATGTCCGTCGCTCGATTTTGCCGACGTCTATTCACAATCGAACAAGGGAAAGGGCAACGATAATATCGCCAAATCGCAGGAAGAATTGCGCGAGTGGGAAAGGCGTTTCGCCGGCGATTGGGAATACCTGCGCTGGCCGGTTTGTTTCACCTCGCCAAACGCCAAATTTACTGAACTCTGGCACGAGAAATTTGCGCCGCTGCGACAATGGATCTGCGCCGCCGCCACGTGCGTCGCGGCGGAGCTGCAGCGTGATTATCGCAATTTTCGACTCGACCGCGGAGTCGTTACTTACGGAGATCAAATCGCACTGGCGGAAGAGCTGCTGCAACATGCGGTCGCTGCGCGGAGAATTCGCGAAGAAAACCTTCGTGTCATCCTCGACGAAGCACAGGATACGGCACCGCTGCAATTTTCCGTACTGCTGGAAGCGACGCGTCCGCTGGAGGCGAAAGGGCTTTGGTTGCAGGATCGGCATCTGGGCCCAAGACCCGGACACTTCTGCATGGTCGGGGATTTCCAGCAATCGATCTACTGGCAGCGCGCGGACCTGAATTACTACCGGGCTGTTCATGAAGCGCTGATTGCGGACAAGCACGGTGAAAGCGTGGAATTTGCTGTTACGTTTCGGCTCGGCCAGAAGCAGCTCGATTTCGTTAACGAAACTTTTCGTGAGATTTTGAATAACAAGGACGGGCAGGTCCCGTTCATCAAGTTGCAACCCCGGCCCGACGTTCTTCCCGGGAAAGTCATCCGGGTGCCGCTTGTGGCGGAAGAACTGCTGCCGACAGGAAAAAAACTGAAGGACTACCAAAAGGCGCGTATCGAAGCGGATCGTCTCGCACAATGGATCAGGGACGCAGGACTGAAAAAACTTTCGGCCGATTCGTGGCGGGAGGTGGCGATTCTTTGCCCGCGCAAAGCCTGGCTGCAAACGACGGCTGCAGCTTTGCGCCGCGTCGGTTTACCGGTGGCGATCCAATCTGAAAGCGATGTCAAAGGGGACAGCCCGGCGTACGCGTGGCTGACCGCGCTTCTAACGGTCATGACCGACCCGCTGAATGCCTATGAAATCGCCGGCGTGCTCCGCGAAATCTTCGGGGCGTCCGATCACGATCTTGCCGTCTTTTCCGAAGGGCGGAAAACAAGATTTCGGATCGATGAGGTTGTGTCAGCGACCGGAAGAATTTCCTCGGTTTTGCATGAGCTCGCAGAGATTCGCCAGCGCGCGCTAGGTCTGGCGCTCTTTGATGCCGTTACTTTGATCATCGAGCAAACGCACTTGCGCGAACGTTTGCTCCTATTACCGGCGACGGAGTTTGGCGATCTGGCGTGCGAGCTTGACGCTCTGATCGCACAGGCGGCGGCTGCAGAAGCGAACGGAATGATCCTGGCCGGGTTCGCAGAACAGTTACGCAATGATTTTACATCAC
>JBLMXD010000295.1:0-4034 GCA_050257575.1 Alphaproteobacteria bacterium
GGCTTCTCACAGATGGCCAATTGCAAAGTGCTTGAGGAAATCGGGCGGCATTGTGCATCGACTTCGGTCTTCGTAAACGCGCACCATTCAATCGGGATTCGCGCGTTGCTGTTGTTCGGCACACACGAACAAAAGCAGAAATGGCTCCCGAAATTGGTGACGGGCGAACAGCTCGGGGCGTTTGCGCTCACAGAGAAGGAAGCAGGATCCGACGCGGGCAACGTGCAGACGACGGCGACTCCGAGCGAAGACGGATCTCATTTTATTTTGAACGGAGAAAAGCGTTACATCACCAACACTGTCATCGCGCAGGTGTTGACGGTAATGGCGCGGACGCCGGTTCCCGGAAAACCGGGTAAGGAAGCGATCACTGCGTTTCTGGTCACGCCGGACATGCCGGGATTTGAATTGATCAACGGTCGGATGGAAAAGATGGGGATTCGCGGAACGGCCACAGGGCAATTTGCACTGCGGGACGTGAAAGTGCCGAAAGAAAACATTCTTGGGTTGATGGGCAAAGGTCTGAAGGTGGCGCTGACAGTGCTCGATTTTGGGCGAACGACATTCGGCGCGTGTTGCACCGGCGCGGCGAAAACTTGTTTGGAGCTGGCTGTTCAACACGCTAACACCCGCAAACAATTCAACAAGACACTGGGCGAATTCGAGCTGGTAAAAAAGAAAATCGCCCGGATCGCGGCCGACGCATACGCGATGGAAGCGATGACGACAGTGACCGGATCGTTCATCGACCGCGGGCTCGAGGATTACATGCTGGAAACCGCAATGCTGAAGGTCTTTACCACGGAGCGGCTTTGGGAATGCGTCAACGACGTGTTTCAGGTTTATGGCGGGGCGGCGTACATGACCGATCTTCCGCTGGAACGGATGCTGCGCGACGCGCGCATCAACCAGATCGGCGAAGGCGCCAATGAAGTATTGACTTCGTTCATCGCGCTCGTCGGAATGCGCGGCCCCGGTATGGAGTTCAAGGAAATCTATGACACGATGTTGAAACCATCGCGGGACGGGATGAGCAAAGCCTGGGCTGCTGGAAAGAGCCGGCTCGGGGCGACATTTCGGGTGCCTGATGTGCCGGTCCAAAGTGAAGAGCTGCGCGGACAGGCGCGAGAACTCGGACGGTTGATCTGGCGTTTTAATTTCGCTGTCAATCGGGCGCTGATCACGTACCGCGAGCCGATTCTTGACATGCAACTTGTCCAGGAACGTGTCGCGAACGCCGCGATGGATCTTTTTGCTTCGACCTGTGTGCTTAGCCGCATCGATAGCGAAGTTCAGTTTGCCCGGAGAAACGGGAAGACGCCGTCGCCGGATCACTCGGCGGCAAACCTGTTTTTACGGCAATCGTTCCGCCGGATTCGCGGCTTCCTGGGCGGATTGACGGACAATGACGACAAGGCGGTGATCAAGGCAGCTCAATTGTGCCTAACGAGCGAATCAGCCAGGACAAGCTGACAAGAATATCGTAGCTACGGATCTGTGCCGTGCTGCGTTCGCCCCAAGAAAATATAACCTCCCTTCCGCGCTGCTGCGGTCAGCAGTACGCAAGCACCCGCCGAAAAATCGTCGGATTGTTTTATCTACCCGGGCGATGACCGTAAATATCCATCGCGTGAGCTGTGGTCGGAATTGCCGAGAGACGATCGCATCGCTGCGGAATGCGCGAGCCACCCGATACCACCAAGCAAATTTTCTTTGGCTTGGCGGGCACGGCCTGCTGCGCAGGCACCACTGTGTTATTTCGACCGTCACCAGCAAAAGCCGATGCGCAAAGTGCGAGCGTCAACGCTGCGATTGCGCATCGAACCGACCAGCCGCACCCGCGACTGAGTCTACTTCCATTTTCCATACAGGAACGTTGATCCCGATGGAAATTTTTGGCAAGCCGATTCCCCGATCCACCTCGTATTTTTCGGCCAGACCAGTTTTTCAGTCCGTCCAAAGGAAATGTTCGAGGCGAATAGTGTTCAGACGCGCCTTTGCTTCTTCACTGCGACCGCCTTCTGCGGCGACGAGTTTGTCATAAATCGCGACAGCAGATTCCCATTTTGAGTCTTCTTCCAACAATCGAGCCGCATTAAACCCGGCTTTGTAGTACCAGAACAGCTCTCGCTGTTCGCCCGGTCGTGACTGATCTTCCAGAATGTTGTAAAACGTCGCGAGGGCGCCCGCTCGATCGCCTTTTTTCTCCAGGCATAGTCCCTTTTTGAACAGCGCCTGGTTACGCCAATGAATCGAACCCTCCTTATCGGCAGCCAATTGGTCATAGGCCTCGATGGCGCGGTCATAGCTACCAGGGTCCGTTGCCCCCGCTTCAAAGAAAATGTCACCTTTCCCGCAAAGCGCCTCGCGCTTTTCAGCGGGGCCACCGTCACTTTTTAACACTTCATCATACAGGGCCAGGGCATCTTTGGGCTTTCCGAGCTTACGTTCTATGACGGCTTGTTCGTTCCTCGCGGCCCAGCGCATTCCACCTTTTTTTTGAACCACCTGATCGAATAAAACCAGCGCACGATCGAGCGTGTGATCGCTCATGCTCGACATGGCCGATTTTGCGGCGAAAAAGAGGGCTTTTTCCGCGAGTGCATCATTGGGATTTTGTTGCGCAATAATTTCAAACTGCGTCTGGGCGTTTGCGAAGTCCTGCCGGCGATAATAAAGCTCGGCCAGTTTCATTCGGACTTCCGGAGCAAATGGCGATTGCTCATGTTGCTCCAGGAATCGCTTGGCGAGCCCAATGAGCTTTGATTCATCTCCGCCCGCTGCCTCTTCGACCCAGATGCGGAGATAATCCGCTCGTGCCGCCGCTGCCGCCGTCGGCTGAGCCGCGGCTGCGCGATCCAAATCTTTCCGCGCCTCGTTTAGACGAGGCGGCGAAGAATGGAACGCCAACTCCGCCAGGCTTACCCAAGCCTCGGACACTCGGGGATTGTTTGGAAAATCGTGAATGAATCGCTGCAGGGAGGTCGCAGCTCTCTTGTCGTGTTTGGCCGCCTGAACTAAACCCTCCTCTAATCGCAAATCGGCAAGCGAGTGTTCGTCGCCGCCCTGCTTTTCGAGCTCATCATAATCGGCGACAAAACGAACATGATCTCCCAGCTGCAGCGAACCGCTTGATGCGTTAAAGAGCGCTGCTTTCACCCAGGGCGAATCGCGTTGCGCAATTTGCTCAAACGCAGCCGTCGCTCTATCGAATTGCCTCGCTTGATACTGCGCCCGCGCAGACAAAAAATCGATTCGAGTTAGCAAGTCCGGCTCGGGGTGCAACTGTCGCGCTTCGTCCAGGATTGCGACTGCTTGGCCAAAATGGCCGTCAGCTATCTCGAATTCTGCAAACTCCAGCAGAGCAGGGGCGATTGCCGGCGATTTGCTTCCTGTGTTCCGCAGGTCGGCAAACAATTGCCGGGCCCTGTCTCTCCGGCCGGAACGAATCTCCAAACGCGCGAGGTACCACCGCGCAAATGTTCGCCGCGGCTCTTCCGGTCTGCGCACCCACTTTTCCAGTTCATTGCGTGAAGGCTTGTGTTCAGCACGATACAACTCATCGAGCTTTCCAAACACTAATGCGAGATCGGGGTCTGCATACTGGCGATCAATGAAACGTTCCAGAACGTCATCTCCTGTTTCCGGCGTTTTGAGCTGCAAGTGCGCTTCGGCGATGCCGAAGAGCGCCGCAATGAGGATGGAATGAGGAGTTCCCTCCGGCCTTTTCAGAATTGCCTGGAACATCCCGATCGCTCGTTCGGGGCGATGCAGGAGTAGTTCAAGGCGCCCCCGCAAGGCGCGCCGTTCACGTCGTTCTGCAACCGAAGCGGGTCGCAATTGCTCCAGGAGCCGGCGGGCGTCGGGAGCATTGCCCGATTCAATGTATAGTTCGGCTGCTCGCAACTGTGCTCGCACGCCCCACTCCCTGTCGTGAACGAGCAGATTAAATTCTGCCAAGGCTTGCTGGCGTTTTCCTAATGCCCGCAGCGTTTCGCCGGCTCCAAAGATTGCTGGCTTCTGAAACGGCGAAG
>JBLMXD010000296.1:0-3670 GCA_050257575.1 Alphaproteobacteria bacterium
TGAAGTGCTTGGTGTGTATCATGGCTCTGCAACTCTGCGACTCGGCGGCGAGCACGGCCAGACTGTAGAGATTCGATCGGGCGATGTCATTCTCATTCCGGCCGGTGTCGCTCATCAGAGCATTGCGGCCAGCCGTGATTTCCGGGTCGTTGGAGCTTACCCCGATGGACGCCACTGGGACGTGCTTCATGGATTACCTGGAGAACGGCCAAAGTCCGATCGCGCTATCGCTGCGCTGCCCATTCCGGATCACGATCCGATCTACGGAGCCGAAGGCCCTCTGCGGCAGATTTGGACACTGGATCGCGATAAGTGAAATTGCCACGCAGTCTCTGCAAAGCGTAACCAGTGGTGTGACACGCGCGCGCAGGTCGCCCCTTCCTTCACAATCGAAAGAAGGGGTGAGGATTTACTGCGCGGGGAAAAACCGTCAATTGAGTATTCATTTGATCTGCGCCTTTGATTGACTGATTTCACTCTGATGACACAGCAACAATCTTCCGCCGCAAAGTTTCGCGCCATGCACGAATCCGGATGCTTCGTTCTTCCGAATCCATGGGACGTCGGGACAGCGATCCATTTGCAACACCTCGGATTCGAAACACTCGCGACGACTTCGGCTGGCTTCGCATTTTCCCGTGGCAAAGCGGATGGCGCCGTTTCACGCGACGAAATGCTCGCGCATATCCGTGAAATTGTGCAGGCCACACCGCTCCCAGTAAATGCCGATTTTCTGGCCGGCTACGCTGACGACCCTGAAAATCTTTCGGCGAACGTACGACTCTGTCTCGACGCTGGTGTTGCCGGATTATCGATTGAAGACAGTACTGGCCGCAGTGACCGCCCGTTATACGAGAAGGAGCTCGCGATCGAGCGTATCCGCGCAGCGTGCGCCGCAATTGACGCTTCAGAAACTGGAGCCGTGCTAACCGGACGCTGCGAAGCGTGGCTGGTCGGCGATCCCGATCCACTGCGTACCGCGCTCGACCGCCTGACCGCGTACGCCGAAGCCGGCGCCGATTGTCTTTACGCACCGGGCGTCGGTAATCCGGATGAGATTTCACAGATCGTCAAAACGATCGCGCCTAAACCTGTGAACGTTCTTGTTTCCGGATTCAATCATCACCTTTCGGTTTCCCAACTCGCCGATCTCGGGGTGCGCCGTATCTCGGTGGGTTCCGGCCTCGCCCTTGCCGCATGGGGTGCGTTTCTCCGTGCCGCGCAAGATATCGTAACCAGCGGCACCTTTAATCTTTTCGCCGAAAACGCTCCATCGGCGGATTTGAACGAACTGTTTAGGCAAAGATAACTCACCGGAACAGGTGCCCGATTTGAACGTGGGACGGCTGTGCCGTGTCAGTATGTGGCCGAAAGGTCAGTTGCAATTTGAAATCCGACATCTTGATTTTCTGTAAGGCTGTTTAACGTTCGAGCCTTTCCGCCCATGAAACGCCTTTTTATCATCGGTTACGCCGCTTTGTTTTTCGCGCCTTTCGCATACGCGCAGGAAGGCACGCCGGCGGCACCTCCGCTTGAGCCGCACGCGCCTGCCCCTGCCGAACACCCAGGTACATCGCGATCGAACACTCCCAGCCAGGCCATCGTCCCCGTGCCGGTACCGATTGCGCCGCCAAAGCCAAACGGCCCAATCCAAAAAAGTCTCGTCCGTATTACAGCGACGGCAGTGGATCCCGATTACAAGGCGCCTTGGAATGCCGGCGCGCTCCAGCGCGGAGTCGGGGCCGGCTTTGTAATTGGTGGCGACCGCATCATGACCAATGCGCACGTTGTCGCCAACAGCCGCTACATCACCGTGGAGCGTGACGGCGATCCCAACAAATACCCCGCGCAAGTGCAATTCATCGCTAACGATTGCGACCTGGCATTGATCACTGTGGCGTCGAAAGATTTCTTCAAGAACATGATTCCGCTAAAATTTGGCGGTATCCCCGCGCTGGAATCAACAGTGTCCGCGTACGGTTATCCAATCGGCGGCGAACGGATGTCGGTTACGACCGGAATCGTGTCCCGCATTGATTTCCAGCTCTATACGCATTCGTCGGTTGATCAGCACCTGGCGATCCAGATAAGCGCGCAGATTAACCCGGGCAACAGCGGGGGACCGGTAATGCAGGACGGCAAGGTAGTCGGCGTGGCGTTTCAAGGATACAGCGGGGACGTCGCCCAGGGCGTGGCCTACATGATTCCCACACCGGTCATCAACCGTTTTCTCAAGGACATCAGCAATGGTCATTATGACGAATACCCCGATCTGGCGATTACCTATGCGAAATTGCAAAATCCGGCGCAACGACGGTATCTCGGACTAAAGGATGACGATCGCGGCGTGCTTGTGAGTTCTGTCGTGGCGGCTGGTCCATCAGACAAAATTTTGAAGCCAGGCGACGTATTGCTCTCGATTGATGGTCATCCGATCGCAAGCGACGCCAATGTCGAACTCGACGGCGAACGCGCGCAGTTTGAAGAGGTTGTGGAACGCAAGTTCAAGGGCGATTCGGTGAAGCTCGACATCCTACGAGACAAACAGCCGATGACGGTCACAATTAAACTATTCAAACCGTGGCCATACTCGATTCAAGGCCACGCTTACGATGTGCGGCCGCGCTACGTTCTTTACGGCGGACTCTTGTTCCAACCACTGAACCTGGACATGCTCGAAGCTTATCGCACCAGCGATCTCCGCATCCGTCACTTTTTCGAATACTTCATCCTGGACCAGATTTATCTCCAGCATCCCGATGTGATCGTGCTCAGCAATATCTTGCCGGACCCGATCAATAGCTACCTCGCGGCCTACCGCGGCGGAATCGTCGACGAAGTTAACGGCAAGAAAATTCGGACACTCGACGAACTGGCGCAGGCTTTTGCTCAGGCGCCCGAGCGGCTGGTCATTCGGATGATCGGCGAAGGACCGCCCCTCGTCCTGGATCGAAATAAAGTGGAAGCGGCACGCGAACGCATCAAGGCACGTTACAATGTTTTGAAAGAGCAAAACCTTGATGAACGACCTGCCTCACGCATCGCAGCCGCAGACGAAAAAAACTAGAATGCGAAAACAGTCGTTAATAGCTTTTAGTATTGTTCTTGTCGCTCTCAGCAGTGTGCTGGCAAGAAAACAACCAGCCGTTCCAACAAGTGCGGCCAAGCCAAAAGAGCTGGCGCTTGTCCGGGTGAACGTGACTGGCCAGGGGTATGACTATTTTCGACCCTGGCAAAAGAAAGCTCCCTTCTCAAAGCGCGCTTTGGGAGCAGTCTTGCCCAAGGGTCGTGTGCTCGTGACGGCCGATCTGGTTACAGATCAAAACTACGTCGAACTCGAGCGCGCGGAGTCTGGCGAAAAAACGGCTGCCAACGTTCGGGTGATAGATTACGAAGCGAACCTGGCGCTCCTCGAGCCGGTCGACAAAGGTTTCCTCGACGGGATTACGCCGCTCGAAATTACATCCGACACCGTAGTAGGCGATCGCCTGGCAGCATGGCAACTGGAACCGACCGGTGCGTTGCTAGCGACGGAAGGGTTGGTGACAACGATACAAATGACGCCGTATCCGGCCGATGTCGGCGAGTTTCTCACCTACCGGGTCAGCATCCCGATGCAGTATCGGGAAAACAGCTACACGGTTCCGCTGGTCAAGAAAAACAAACTGGC
>JBLMXD010000297.1:0-4397 GCA_050257575.1 Alphaproteobacteria bacterium
AAGCCGGGATTTCGCTCGATTTCAATCGGGCATGCGCAATCGACCTCGCAACTAAAGGAACTGGCAAGACAGTGCTTGAAGCGGTTCGCACCAGCATTAACCCGAAGGTCATTGACGCGCCAAATCCGGCGATGGGCCGAACAACTATTGACGGGGTGGCGCAGGATGGCATCGGCGTCAAAGTCAGAGCCCGGGTTACTGTTCGCTCGCATCTTGATCGATTCGTCGGCGGTGCAACTGAAGAGACGATCATCGCGCGCGTCGGCGAAGGTATCGTAAGTGCAATCGGATCTGCGCACTCTTACAAGGAGGTGCTGGAAAACCCCGATCGCATTTCAAAGACCGTGCTCGCCAAAGGTCTCGACAGCAACACAGCTTTTGAAATTCTCTCCATCGATATCGCCGACGTCGATGTTGGCGATAATATCGGTGCAAAACTGCAGGCCGAGCAAGCCGACGCAGACAAGCGGGTCGCACAAGCGAAAGCCGAAGTTCGCAGAGCAGCCGCAGTGGCCGTCGAGCAGGAGATGCGCGCCAAAACACAGGAAATGAGAGCGAAAGTGGTCGAGGCCGAAGCACTGGTGCCGCAGGCAATGGCCGAAGCGTTTCGGGCCGGCCATCTCGGTATCATGGATTATTACCGGATGAAAAACGTGCAGGCGGACACTTCGATGCGCGAATCCATTGCCGGAGGAGATAAACCGCGCACGGAAGGCACGTGATCCGTTGAAGCATTAAAGCGCTCGAGCAATGCGACCCCTGTTTGCCGCTAATATCGACAATCTACTTTTCCTTCTGCTGATCGCTGCCGCGGCGCTATTTCAGCTCCTCTCCAAGACGCTGAGCAAAAGCAAAAAGAAGTCCGGCAAAACAACAGAACCGACCGCGCCTACAATACCGCCTCCGATTCGACGCATGCCGATAGAATCTGACGCGGACCGGATTCGCAAATTTCTCGAGGCACTGGGGCAGCCGCCAACGTCGACCCCTCCCCGGCCGGTGGTCCCTCGCACCGATGTTCCGCTACGGCCACTGGCACCTGTGCAACCGCCTTCCGTCATGCCACGCCCATGGGCATCAAGACGGGAACGACAACCCAAACCTGACACCACGCAAAAAGGGATTCCCCTGCCACGACAGCTGGCCCACGTTGAAGGAATTGTTGCACCTGCTGGCCCAGCTCCGTTCGAAGTCCACAAAACATCGCCCCTTGGGCCTGACCAGCAGCCTATTGTTGAAGCGTCAGTTGACACAGCTGCTGCAGATACTCAGCCAGCAGCTAAAGGAGTGGATTTCAAATCAGACATCTTCGCGTTGCTTGCGTCGAAGCCTGCTTTGCGCCAAGCCATCATTCTTCGCGAGATTTTCGGACCGCCACGTGGGCTTCTGATCTCGGACCTTTTTTAGTGTCCGCTGTCGTCGGCCGAATGCGCCTCTTTCTCTCCCGATGATGCGCAGAGGAAACAATACTGCATCAGAACGCGATAATGTTGAGCTTGCGCGCGAATCTCGTATCCTTTCGCTTCGCTTCTCAGCGCCGGCGTGGCGGAATTGGCAGACGCGCTGGACTCAAAATCCAGTGATCGCAAGATCGTGTGGGTTCGAGCCCCTCCGCCGGCAATTAGGCTCGATTTTGGATGTTTTAGCTTGTGTGGAAGCGGGGAAACCACAATGTTCATTCGTGCACGGGAAGAACGGCGACAAGCATGCAAGCGAGCCGCGTGAATTTGTAACCACCCGCTGGAGCTTGATCCTTTCCGCTGCTAACCCAGGGAGCAAACAACAAGGAGCTCACAATGCGCTCGCGGAGCTTTGCCGGACTTACTGGCGACCCATTTTTTCATTTGTCCGCGGGCGCGGCCATTCAATTGAGGATGCACAGGACCTCACCCAGGATTTTTTTGCAACAATCCTCAAGAATAATTGGCTGCAGCACGCGGACCGTAATCGCGGCCGGTTTCGTTCACTCTTACTTAAATCGCTTCAGAATTTTCTCATTAACGCCGCCGAAAGAGCGGATGCTCGAAAACGTGGCGGCGGTGTAGAGTTCATTTCCTGGGACGACTGGACGGCGGAATCGATATCACAATTCTCGATTCCCATCGAAGGGATTGACTCCTTGCCGCCCGAGCGCCTCTTCGACTTGAACTGGGCTGCCACCGTGGTGGAACACGCGCTGCAACGGCTGCGCGAGGAATGCGAGAGCAAAGGCAAACTCTGGCTCTTCCAGGCGTTAAGCCCGCATCTGACAGCCGAGCGCGAGGAGCTTTCGTATGCTAATCTATCTGCGGAACTGAAAATGGCCGAAGCCGCCGTGAAAAAACAGCTGCACAAGATGCGCCAGCGTTACCGCAGTCTGCTGCGCGACGAAGTCTCTCAAACCGTCGAAGATCCCTCCGACGTAGACGACGAGATCCGTTACCTGTGCGCCTCCCTCGCAACAGGAACCGACTAATTGCCATGACAGATTCAGATCTGCGCTCCGATCCGCTTCCGAGCGTTAGCAAAGAGCACGCAAAATGCGAAAAGTGTGGAGCAACGATGCGACTTGACACTGGAGTTTGCGTGAGCTGCCTGCTGCGCGGGGGATTGGATACGGATAGCGACGTATCGAAGGGGGTTTATGGGACGGTACTCGACGAACTGGACGCGCGCGATAAACCCTGGCAGCTCGGAAATTACGAAATTCTTGAGCAAATAGGTTGCGGCGGCATGGGCGTGATCTATCGCGCCAGGCAACGACATTCCCGACGCATCGTGGCAATAAAGCGCGTCCTCAGTTATCGCGCTGATTCACACGGAGCGCTGCAGCGTTTCCGACGAGAAGCGCAGGCGGTGGCCAGTCTGGATCACCCGAACATCCTTCCGATTTACGAAGTCAGCGAGAGCGAAGACGGCCTGCCGTTTTTCAGCATGAAGTTCGCGGAGAAGGGAAGTTTGCACGAAAATCTTGCTGCTCTCCGCGATCAACCGCGGAAGTGTGTGCAACTGATGGTAAAGGTCGCGCGTGCTGTCGAATACGCTCACAGCCGCGGAGTGCTTCATCGCGATATCAAACCGGGAAATATTCTGCTCAACGATCGAGGCGAGCCGCTGGTCAGCGATTTCGGTTTAGCAAAACTACTAGACGGAAACAATGATCTTACAAAGTCGCTGACTACATTTGGAACCGCAGGTTTTATCGCTCCCGAGCAGGCCGGTGGTACAGCCGCCGATTTTACTCCGGCTGCCGATGTCTACGGTCTCGGTGCAGTTATGTTCAACGTGCTTTCCGGACGTCCTCCATTCCTGGGTTCCAATCCGGTTTCCGTGATTCGCCAGGCGTCTGAAACGCAGGCGCCCAAACTACGTTCGCTGACCCCATCGCTGGACAAGGATTTGGAGACGATTTGTGCATGCTGTCTCGAACGTGATCCAAAGGCGCGTTACCAGTCCGCCGGAGATTTGGCCGCTGACCTGGAACGCTGGCTTGAAGGCCATCCAATAGTCGCCCGCCCGATTTCACCTCCAGCGCGGATCTGGCGTTGGTCACAACGTAACCCCAAACTGGTTGGAGCGGCCGTGGCAGGGCTTCTCCTAGGCGCCGCTGCGGTGTGGCTATTTCGCAGCGAGCTCTTCCAAGCGTCGCCGTTTAATCCCCCGGATAAAAGTATTGCCGTTTTACCGTTTACCGATTCCAGCGAAACCAAAGATCAGGAATATTTGGGTGACGGCATAAGCGAAGAAATTCTTGATACGCTCGGCTCGATCGGTGGATTGCGCGTAGTCGGCCGAACCTCGTCATTTGCATTCAAGGGGAAGAACGCAAACGCAAGCGAGGTTGGGCAAAAGCTCAACGTTGGCAATGTCCTCGAAGGAAGTTTGCGGCGCCAAGGTAATCGCGTCCGCGTGACAGCCGAATTGATTGACGCGCGAAACGGTTTTCGCGTATGGACCGAAACTTATGACCGAGAGTTGGACAGTGCGTTTGCACTCCAGGACGAAGTCGCGCGGTCCATCGTCGACGCACTCAAGAACAAGTTCGGAGTTCGGCTTTCCGCCAACGAACAGTCCCGCAATGGCGTATCTGACCTTTATCTGCAACGAATTCTCACGGATATAACTCGGCCGCCAGGAGCAAGTGGCGCCGGCATTAGCATGCCTGTACAGAATCCGTCTCATCCATCTACACTTCCTGATCACACATCCCCGGGAGATCTCGACCAGCACCGTCCAGACACCCGAGTCACCGCGGTGTCTCCAGCAACGAGCGTAGCGGCCACTGTGCCTCATCGGACAGCGGAAGCCAGTTTGGCAACAAACAAGGTTGCAGCGGAGGTGACGCCCGCGCCGCCACCAGCGACGGAAGTCACTACCAGTGTGCCTCGTCGAGCAGTGGAAGCCGACTCACCAACAAA
>JBLMXD010000298.1:0-3630 GCA_050257575.1 Alphaproteobacteria bacterium
CCCGGCCAAATGCACACCGCTGCCGCGCCCAGCAGTGGAATCAAAATAATCGCTGTGATTAAGCCAACCATGCGTAAAGAAGCAGTAGCGCCAGCATCCCGACGGCGACGACGCTGAGATAGATTTGAATTTGTCCGGAATGCGCTCCGGACAGGAATCGGGCCAAACCGCGCGCACCGACCGTCGTTTCATCCACTCCCGCGTTAATGCCGCGCTTGTCGACACCGGCTGTAAACATTCCAAAAAGCTGACCGATTGCGCCCAAGCCGCGCACCAAACCATCCCAGAAATAGCGGTCCATCCAGTTGGAGAACTGCGCGCTTGCCCAGGCGAAGGCGATGATCGTCCGCGAATAGAGTTCGTCGATCCACATTTTGTTCGCGAGAAATCGGAACAATGCCGGTTGCGCGTATTCGAGTGGATCGACTTCGGCAGGCCGAGTCCCGGCTTGTACGCCAGCCTTGCGATACATCCAGATGCCAAGTCCGATTCCGGCGGCGACGAACACCAGCGAAATCAAAAGCATCGGCTGAATCAAATCGGCAATTTCGAAGTGAGCGGTTTCCCCGAGCAGATAATCATGCAGCCATGGCCACGCCGGGGTCAGCACGACACTCAGGAAAATTGTTCCAATCGCCAGCACGACCAGCGGCATCGTCATCACACGCGAACTTTCGTGTGCATGCTCCGCAGCGCTGCGACGATTGCCGAAGAACACGTAGATCACTTGCCTGGTCATGTAGAGCGCGGTCAGCACTACGCCCGCCAACATCAGATAATGTGGAGCAATCGATCCAGGCCAATGCGCAGTGGCGTGGAAAATCTCCTCTTTCGTCCAGCCACCAGCGAAAAATAGCGGGACTCCGCTGAGCGCCAGCATTCCCACTGCGTAAGTGGAAAAGGTCACCGGCATCAGACGTCGCAGTCCGCCCATTTTGCGAATGTCCTGTTCGCCGTGACATCCGTGAATCACGGAGCCGGAGCCAAGGAACAGAAGCGCCTTGAAAAAGCCATGGGCAAGTAAGTGCATGATGCCCGCCGCAACACCGCCGACGCCTAACGAGACCATCATTAAGCCGAGCTGGGACACAGTTGAATAAGCAAGGATGCGCTTGATATCCGCCTGAGCGATGGCAATCAGTGCAGCCATTAAGGATGTAGTCACTCCAATCCACACCACGACAGTGAGTGAGGAAGTCACGCCGTTGACTGCGCCTGACAAAAAGATCGGATAAACACGCGCCACCAAGAACACGCCCGCTGCGACCATAGTGGCCGCGTGAATCAATGCGCTGACCGGCGTCGGGCCCTCCATGGCGTCGGGTAGCCAGACGTGCAGCGGAAATTGTCCCGACTTGCCAACTGCGCCGAAAAAAATCAGGAGCGCGACGAACGTGGCGCTTGCACCAAGCATGGCGAGACCGGCGTTCTCCAGACAGCCGTGCCCGGCATCGTAGAAAAGCAGTGTGCCACTTTGTTTGTAAAGCCAGAGCATTCCCAGGAAAAAACCCATGTCCCCAATGCGGGTAGTGATGAACGCCTTCTTTGCTGCTGCGGCGGCACTTGGCCGCTCAATCCAAAAACCAATGAGTAAGTACGATGCGAGCCCAACGAGCTCCCAGAACATGAAAAGCAGAAGCAAACTGTTCGCGATAACCACCCCGAGCATTGCTCCTGAGAAAAACGACAAATACGCGAAAAAGCGGGTGAAATCTTTGTCGTCGGCCATGTAGCCGATGCTGAAGACGAAGATGCACAGGCTTACCAGCGTGATCATCAAGAGCATCGCTGCCGCCAGCGGATCGAGAACGAATCCAAGTCGCAACGCCTGGTCGCCAAAAGTGAACCAGGTGAAATTCTGCACGTGGCGAAAACCCTGCGTTTGGATCGTGGGCAGGAACGCCACGATCGCCATCGCAAGCAGAGCCACCTGTCCTGCGACCGCCAGCGTCGCCGCGGTTTTGCGCCGCGATTTCGCCACACCCAAAATCACAAGCGCCGCTGCAAATGGCACCGCCGGGAAGAGCCAGAGATTGTTCGCGATCCCCGGGTTCATCCTTTGAGTTGGTCAAATTGATTCACGTTCGTCGTGCGATAATGCCGATAAACTGCAATTACCATTGCCAGACCAACCGCAGCCTCGGCGGCCGAGACGGCGATTGAGAAAATTGCCATCATCACGCCCGTTGCCGGATGGGGTTCGGGAGCGAATCGCCAGAATGCGATGAAATTCAAGTTCGCAGCAGCGAGCATCATCTCGATTCCTATAAGGATGAAAATCGCGTGACGCCGGGTCAAAGCGGCGAGTAACCCGATGGAGAACAAGGCCGCAGAGACGATGAGAAAAGCCTGGAGTGTAGGTGTCATTGTCTTTCCTCCATTACGAGCACGAGCGCCCCGATGAGCGCGGCGGTCAGGAGAACCCCGACGCATTGCAATGGCCACACGTAACCGGTCATCAACGTCTCGCCGATTTTTCTGACTGTGAGCGCACGAATATGCGGCGGAACAATCGAAAGTGATTGCGTCTGGAGAATCGACCACGTCAAACCACCAAAAACAGCCACGGCGATGAGAATACCTGTCCACCGAAAACCGTGATCCCTCTCCACGCCGCGGCGGGTCAGGAGAATGGTGAAAACGATCAGCACCGCCACCGCGCCGACATAAATGAAGACCAACGCCAGCCCGACGAACTCTGCACCGAGCAAAAAGAAGAAAGACGCCAGCCCAACCAGCGCAAGCGGTAGACAAAGCGCGGCGTGCATCAGATTCCTCAGGGTCGCCGCCGCGAGAGCGGCGGCGAGCGTCAAAACCGAAACCACAACGAACGCAACAGTGTTCATTCAGCAAAACGATAAACACGCGGCGCGAATTTCCTTCGCGTGTCGAGCAGGATCGACAATGCGCTGTAAACAACCACGACTACGAACAGCGACCATAGCCAGCCACGCAAACCGCGCCCCGCATAGTGCCATGCCGCGGCAGCGATCACACATGTGAATGCCATCGGCAAAATGAATTTCCAGGCGACGTTCATCATTTGATCGACGCGTATGCGCGGAAGCGTTGCGCGAAGCCAGATATAAACGAAAAGCAGTGTGCTCAGCTTCAGGAAGAACCAGACATAAGAGGGAACAATTTCAAGCACGCGCGCGGGCGCGTGCCAACCGCCCAGGAAAAGTGTCACCGCCAGTCCGCTGACGGCAAACATCCCAAGGTATTCCGCCATGAAAAACGTCGCATATTTGAATCCGGAGTATTCGGTCATATGACCGGCAACAATTTCTGATTCGCCCTCGGGCACGTCGAACGGAGTGCGGTTGGATTCCACAAGACCGGAGACGAAAAACAGAATGAATGCCGTAAAACCCCACGGAGTGAAGACAAACCAACGTGGCACAATGCCGAGCGTGTATTCGCCTTGCGCCGCAACAATTCGGTCCGGCATGAGCGAGCCGACAACCATCACCACCGGGAGCACGGCGATGATCAGTGGCAGTTCGTAGCTGAACATTTGCGCGATGGCACGCATGGCACCGAGCATGGAATACTTGTTGTTGCTTGCCCAACCGGCCATAAAAACCGCCAGTTCCGTTGTCGATCCCACCGCAAAGAAAAACAAAACGC
>JBLMXD010000299.1:0-2684 GCA_050257575.1 Alphaproteobacteria bacterium
GAGCTTGCGACGCGGTTCGATCTAAAGGACGCAAAAACGGAAATCATTCCTGAAAAGGACAGCATCGTCTTGATCGCCGACGACGGAACGCATTTGAAAGCGCTCCGGGAAATTGTCATCGGCAAATTGTCCAAACGCGGTGTGGATCTGAGAAACGTCGAGCAGGAAGAACCCGCAATCTCATCTGTGGGCCATGCCCGACAGGAATTGAAAATCAAGCATGGCCTCGAAGGCAACAAAGCCAAGGAGATTATCCAGGCGATCAAGGCCAATGGGTTCAAAGTGCAAAGCCAGCTGCAGGACCGGCAAATTCGGGTGACAGGAAAAAAGAAAGACGAACTGCAAACTGTCATCCAGTTCGTGCGCAACCGCGATTTCGGTGTCGCCACAAACTTCAAAAATTTCAGGGACTAAAAGGGCGCGAACAACGCTGACGTTCCATCTCCTGTTTACCCCTTCCGGCATGGTGCGATTGCTTACCCACCTCATAGGCCTCTTCCAGCCACGACCTAAAGTCCGCATCGATGTCCCGACGCAAAGTCAGCCGGAAGCTATGAACGTGGTTGCGCGGCGAAATCGTCTGGATACGTCGAAAACGCGGATGCTCGAAGCAACGCGCTAAAACGACATGACCATCCAGCCACCGTGACTTTGGAGTGATCTGCGCAAAAGACATGCGCACTTGAAAAGCAATCCGCGTCTTTTGCGGCAGAACGCACACTGGACCGATGCGCTGAATTACCGCAGCGACTTCATCGAACAGCCTACGAATCTCCGGTGACTTCCCGCTAAAGTGGTGCTTGAGATCGTGCTGCCCGCAAGCGTGGGATTGATTGCGATTAGCGAACCGTCGCCGACAGTTCGGACATTTCCAGAGCGGACTACACGACATGAAAGCCTAACGAGATAATCAAAGAGATCTCGACGGAAGCGAAGTCGAGCGCCCTGCAAATACCGCTATTAACAGTAAAGCGTAAGAGACAGCGCGGAGCACCGACCACACCATCGAAACGGCGGCCATTACAGATGCATTCTCCATCGTTGTGTGGCCGCTGTGCCTGGCCCACTCCTGCACAGCAGTTTGTGAGACGGGAATAGCAAAACAAAGAACCGCAGCTAGGCTAAATCCAAGAAGAGCCCACAGCGAGCCCTCGGAGCCCTCCTTCCATTTCGCGAGAATAACAACACCAGCCACGAAGCAAACAAGCAACGTGGGCAACTGTATCGTGAAGGTTGAGAATAACAGCTTAAGCTGGTCGGTATGATTCATAGATAGTTGGATTGATCAGCGTGCATCTAACGAGAGGGGCTCGGCCGCGGCTACCGGAAGCGAGCCTGAGAATCTCTGGAACTGTTTTAATCATAAAAAATGCGGACGCACAGCGGATAGCCGTCAGCTGCAGCGCTTTGTTAGGTCTATTGGTTCCATCTAGCTTGTGAGGATGACCTCATCATAATTCGAGATGGAGCGTTCATCGATGATCCATTTTCCGCCACGTCTCTGGGCAGTAAAACTGCTCCTGATGGTAGAACCGATAATCGAGTCCGAGGCTTCCACGTAGACGCGATCTGGGTGAATAGCGTGAATGTAAATGATGCGTTTGAAGTGGATATCGGGTCGAGTGACAACGAGCTCCTGAATCTCGTCAAGGTCTTGCGGTGACAGGGAAGCGGAGTATGGGCCGAGCACCTGCGCCGCGCAACCGACGAGAGCTAACGCAATTAACGCGAGGAGTAGCTGCGACATAGACCCAACGAGATTAGACGAATGTTCGTAAGAAAAGGCGAACATTTTTAGGTCTAATTCGCAATTGTTGGATCGAGCCCGAGCACGGCCGGCATGCGACCGGTTTTCCCTTTCTCGGCGCGATAGGAATAGTAGCGACCCGGATCGCAGGCAGTGCAAATGCCTGAGTCGTTGATTTCGTTTACACCAAGGGCGCGGCACTGCCGGATAATTTCGGCGGCGAAATCGACTTCGTAATGCGGAGGGCGAATGCACGGGCTGAGTTGCACGACAAGGTCCGCAGGATCGGAACCGAAGCGATTCATCATTTCCTTGATCGCATTCGTAACGACGCCGAGTTCGGTGCCTTTGCGCCCCGAATGTGCCAGGCCGATGGCAGGCGTTTTCGGATCGACAATGTACACTGCACAACAGTCGGCGACGTAAATGCCGAGTGCGATGCCGCGTTGATTTGTGAGGATGCCGTCGCAGCCGGAGAATTCACGGCCCACAGTGCCGCGGCTACAGTTATCGATCACTGCGATCTTGTTTCCGTGAACCTGCTGAGCGGTGAACAGCGGCCATTCGCCGATTCCAATCGCGTTGCGAATTTCCTGGTGAGCGGAGTCGAGCCGCCGTAAGACCTCAGCTTTCTCGTCTGCAACGTCGATCCTGGGAATTCGTAAGGCAAAAACGTGACGGCAGATTCCAATCGCGCTCAGCGCGGGAAATTGTTCGAAGGGAAGATGCATTTTGAAAGGTCAAATCCAATGCTCCAGCGGTAACGACGCAAAGGTCATCCTGAGCGAAGCGAAGGATCTCAGATAATCTTCTGTTAAACGCGACGAGAGCAATCGGAGATGTTTTCCAGCCTTCGCTCCCCATGCTACGGCCTGGCAAGCGCTTTGATCAACATGACACGAGATCGGTGGCCGTGACCGCGCAAACGAATTGCGGA
>JBLMXD010000300.1:0-4674 GCA_050257575.1 Alphaproteobacteria bacterium
CGGCTCCCATGTCCACCAGAGATTAAAGCTCATTTCCCGCAGCGGCTCGAGCGCCGCCGGCAGGATGGGGGTCACGTTGTAAGTTTGAAAAGTCGGCATGCGGATTTTTCTGTAGCCGTGGTCGGTGACCCCGGCAGCCTAAGACTCGCTATTCGAGAAATTGCCATTTGAAAGCCCGGGCGAACAGAGCCGCAGTTAATCAGGAAAAAGCGATCCGGCAAGTTGTTGGTTCTAACTGGCCTCGTGTAATAGGCACAGTCTACCGGGCCGTTGGACTGTTCATCTTCCGCCTGGGGCAATTTCTCCGGCTACGGTTCCAGGCTGTCTTCCGAGAATCAACCCCAGCAAAAATCCCGTCAATAATCCGCACATATGCGCGGCCATGCTGACTTGCGGGGTCGAAAGATCGAAGGCGACTTGGATCGCAACGATCAGAGCAATGTTAGCAAGCCGCTGTTTAGCAAGCGGCGCGTGGCGATTTCGAAGTAAAAACCCTGCCCACGTTCCTACGACACCCATAATGCAGCCCGAAGCGCCGATGATTTGCGCAACTTCAACCAGGCCCATTTCGCTCAAAGCAACAACGCCGGCGCTGGAGCCAAGTCCCGAGAGCAGATAGCACGTGGCAAACCGCCAGGTTCCGATCGCGCGCTCAAGCGGCGGTCCAAGAATATAAAGCGCGAAAAGGTTGAATCCCAGATGCAGAAAACCGCCATGGAGAAAAAGCGCAGTGAACAGGCGCCAATATTCGCCTTGCCCCACCACCGCGTACGGCTCGAGTGCGCCGATCCGATGTAACACGACGGGGTCGTTCCAGCCGCCAGCATACATTTCGAAGAGGAAGACGACACCATTCACCAGGATTATGATGAGCACTGCAGGCGTGATTTGAACCTGATCTGGACTCGCCGAAGTAGCTATCTCGTCACTCGGGAAAACCGGCCTGAAATTGGTCCGGAGTGCAGGATTAGATTCGAGACGCCGAAATAGCTGGACTTGCTCGCGCAGTTCGTCGCTGGGGTGCAAAATCTGAACAGCGACCCCGAGATTTGCGGCCGATTTGTAATCTCCCTGCGATGCGAGTCGCGTCATTCGCCGCAGTCCAATCGCTGGCAGAAACAGCAGTAGAAACCATGTAGTGCCACCGATGTATCCTGCGACGTCGGACCAGAGGAACCAGGCTATGCCTGTAGCCACGAGCACAACGAGTGCAGCGAAGCGCCAGCCGTGATACGGCATGCCCGGTCGCCACGCGCGGGCTAATACCAGCAGCGGTGAAACAATCGCTAGGAAAAGAAGGATGTGATTTAAGCTCAAAGTGAAAGTTACAAGAGTTGCAAAACTTACATTGTTACATGGGTTTGCCGCTCCAACGTCGTAACTTTTTTAACTTTGTAACTCTTTTAGCTTTTCTACATTCAGTCATGTCCATCACTGTCACTGATTATCTCGAAGTCGTTTCCAGCTGGTGTTTTTGGTCCGAGCCGACATGGGCGGAATTGAAAAGGCGTTACGATGGCAAGGTTCAGTTTCAGTGGAAAATCGCGTTAATGGATCCCAGTGGTTTGCCAACCTCACGCGAGCAGGAGGAATGGTTCTATCGGCGTAGCGGAATGATGATGCGTTCGCCATTCATGCTCAATACCGATTGGTACGATCCGAGTCTTCCGGAGTGGCTCGCGCCCAATTGCGTGGCCGAGGCGGCAAAGGATTTTGGTTTTACCGATGATCGTGTTCGGCTCGCACTCGCCCGCGCCGCGCTGCGCGAAGGCAAAAGCGTCGGTGATTGGGACGTGGCCGCTGCGGTCGGCGGCGAGGCAGGTCCGATCGATGCCGGCGAATTGCTTGAGCGCGCGAAATCACCAGCGATTGAAAAGCGCGTTCGAGCGTCTACGGCGGAATTTCGTGCACTCCAGATCACGCAACGCCCGGCGTTCGTGATCGATACGGAGATCGGCGATCGTGCGGTCTTTTCCGGTGTTGTGAGGCTCGAACCGCTGGCAGCAACGATCGATTCAATGCTTGAGGACGCGGCCGCGTACGCCGCGCACAAAGCGCATTTTGGCGATCCACCTGCAAAGTGATGCCTAGAAACCGTTACATAATCGTCGCGAGATTGATCTTGCCAGTGCGAGATTGTTGCCTACAAATTCTCTTCGACTTGCGAACTGTAATGCGAGTACTTCGTGGCGGTGAATCGCACCCGTGGCGAGGACTGAGTGACTTGGCGTTTGCGAATGCGGACGCAGGGAATTGCGATAAATGGAAATACGGCGGGCGGCGCACTCCCGTTTCGCCGGTGAGGAGATGGATCTAATCTGCAACCACAAATTCGTGTAAACGGCCGGATTCGCGCCCGCGAAGTCCGGGTAATTCTGGGGTCCACCAGCGAACAACTCGGCGTCATGAGATTAACCGACGCCCTGCGCAAGGCTCAAGCGCTTGGGCTCGATTTGGTCGAAGTCGCGCCCACGGCCAATCCGCCGGTGTGTAAGATTGTCGATTTTGGAAAGTTCCGATACGACATTTCCAAACACTCCAAGGATAAAAAACCCGCCAGCTCAAAACTGAAGGAAATCAAGTTCCGGGTTAACATCGACGAGCATGATTACATGACGAAGGTGCGCCACGCCGAAGAATTCCTGGATCGCGGTAACAAGGTGCGTGTGCAGCTGCAATTTCGCGGTCGCGAAATGGCGCACCAGGAGTTGGGCACTCAACTAGTTGGGAAAGTACGAGACGACCTTTCGAGCATGTCCCAGGTGGAAACCGAGCCGAAGATCGCCGGTCGCAACATCACCATGACCCTGGCGCCTTTGCCTGCGAACCGCCGGAAGCGAAAATTCACCGCGGTGCCGAAACCGGATGAACAAGGCGGGGACGCCGGCGAACTGAATAACACGCTCGAGTAAAAGGCGGAGGCGCAATATGCTCGGAACGGTCGGTTCCGGTTCCAGCGTGATTGTCGCAAGACCCGCCGCAACGGTCCGGGTTAAGACTTCTTCTTGCCTGTTGGCGGATGAGCGGGTGAAGGGGTGGGGGTTCGCGGTGGCGGCGTAAGCGGCACCCTTTCCGCAATCTTCTGCTCCAGCCGCTGCTTGCGCGCTTTTGAATCCTGGTTGTTGGGGTCCAGTTTTAAAATCTTCTCTGTGTCGGCCAGTGAATTTTGCAGATCATTTTTCAGTTCGTAAATGTAGGCGCGATAATTGTAGTAGCGGATCTCGTTCGGCTTTTGTTTGATTAATTCAGAGTAATCCGCGAGCGCTTTATCGTAATCCTGCGTCTTCATTTCTACCGCCGCGCGTTGCTCGTGAATTCGGGCTGCTTCTTGGGGCGTCAACTTAAGCGCTTCGTTATAGTCGTTGATTGCGTCCTGATACCGCTGCTCGTTGGCGGACGCATATCCCCGTCGCTGATAAACCGCCGATAGCTCGTCGGCATATTTGTGGTCCATGGCAGTGGCTTTCTTAAGCAGATCGACTGCTTTGTCCCACTCCTTGTTTTTAGCGGCCTCAGCACCTTCCCGGGCCAGCTTGTTCGCTTCGGGATTCTTTTTCTCCGCTGCCTGGCAAACCTGTGACGCGCAAAAGGCCAAAGCGGCAACTAGAACGAAAGCAAAGGATCTCATCGTAGATTTCTGTTAGACGTTGATACTGTTTAGATAATTCGAACTTGGAGGGGTGAATAGTTGGCTGTAACTCGACCAGTTTCAAGTCTGTTCCGGTGAGGGCGCTTGTTCGATGTCGGTTTTTGGGTCCGGGTCTGATGAGTTTGACGCGGTAGGCCCGGGTTCATCGATGCGTGTTATACGGAGGGCGCGTCCGGTCGTCTCATCAATTTCAATCAAAGCGCCACGCAGGCGCACTTCGCCACCGGCGACGGGAAACGACGCAGGCAGGTTCGAGACGAACCGATTCATGATCGGTTCGATGGCGCGCCCAAGAATCGAATTCACTGGCCCGCACATCCCGGCGTCGCACAGGAAAGCCGTGCCACCGGGAAAAATTTGCTCATCGGCGGTCTGCACATGCGTGTGCGTGCCGATAACGGCCGATACTTTGCCATCCAGAAACCGGCCGATCGCAATTTTTTCGCTTGTCGTTTCGCCGTGGACATCGACGAGGATGTTGACCGTCTCGCTGCGCAGCCTCGCTACGGATCGTTCGACGGCATGAAATGGGTTATCCAGGATCGGCTGCATAAATGTGCGCGCCTGGACATTAATTACCCCGATTTTGCCCTTGGCTGTTTCCAGGATAATCGATCCGCTTCCGGGTGCGAGATCAGGGTAATTCACGGGACGCAGCAACCGCGGCTCGGTATCGATGAACGAAAGGATCTCTTTCTGGTCCCAGATATGGTCGCCGCTTGTGATTACTGAAACGCCGGAGCGCAAAAGATCGATGGTGATTTTGCCTGTAATCCCGCGGCCGCCTGCGGCGTTCTCCCCGTTGACGATGATAAAGTCCAGAGCGTATTTCGCCTTCAGTTCCGGCAGCCGTGCAATCACAGCGGCTCGGCCCGGCTGGCCAACTATGTCACCAAGAAAAAGAACCGTTAACATGAAAGGCGTGAATCGTTGAACCGTTACATAGTCACATCGGATTCGCGATTCAACGATTTAACGGTTCGACGGTTTCATGGGGCGAAGCGATTCGTTCTTCGCTATTTGCC
>JBLMXD010000301.1:0-5784 GCA_050257575.1 Alphaproteobacteria bacterium
CGCGCTCTTCAACCTTTTGGCTGGAGCGAAACGTGCCGGATTGCCGCAATAATTGGTCGACCAACGTCGTCTTGCCGTGATCGACGTGCGCAATGATGGCGATGTTACGAATCTTATCCATTGGAAAAAATCTCTCCAGGGGCGGGAAGCCGCCAACTTTACGAGAGAGAACGGTCGAGTCAAACCTCGGCGGTTCTCGGTACCCACTTTCGCCAACTGGCGGTACCCGTGTACGTGCTTGTTAGCGAACCAGCCGATCCATAATGATTTCTTCCTTTCAGGTTCGCTCAGGGCGCACTTCCAAAAGCTGAAGGACGATAACTTGTTTGTCGCGCAGCAGCTTTCGAGGGCAGACTACAAAATCGCGATCGCTAGTGACTGCTCGTTGCGTGAACTTCACGCACAGTCAGAGTCGGCCGGCCATTTGCAGTTGCATACGTTGCTTCGGCCTTGCCATCGCTGCGTTTAAAGTGCCGCTTCCCGCCGGTATTATCGGACATCCAGGTAGACCCCGCGGAATTCGCCTTCAAGAATTTCGCGATCTCTCTCTCGGAAAGGTCCGTGCCTTTCACGTGGGAATAACCTTCCGAAATACTCCGGCCGTTGGCGAACGTAACAAAAAATAGCGAGCCCTCTTTCCTGTAAACCACAGTCACCCTTCCGTCATCGAGCAGGCGTCGTTGAACGATAGTGCCGTAGGAGTCTTCAATCTGATCGCCGCTGTCGCCAAGCCGTGCAGAGATCGAACTCGAAGCGGCGAAAACCGCGAGGACCAGGACCATGGACCGTTTCATGATTTACATTCAGGCAATTTTGCGGAAATCAATAATCGAAACGGCGATTGTTAAATGCTGACTTCCGAAATGTTCCTTCTTTTGCAAAGTAATTAAAAACGAGCAACGTCGCAGCATGAAAGCGGAATCAGTATCACGCGCTTTTGACAACCTTTCTACTCCTCTTGTTGCGGACGCCGCTTTGCGTTTGAAAATTCCTTTTCGGATGAGTCCCCCGGGCCTCCGGCCGGTGATGGACAATCAGCGTCTGGTCGGCCCAGTGTTGCCGGTCCGACATTTTGGAAGCGTCGATGTCTTCCTGGAGGCGATGCAAAGTGCGCAGGGGGGCGAGGTATTAGTTATCGATAACGGCGGGCGTCTCGATGAAGGATGCATCGGTGATTTGACCGCGCTGGAGGCTGAAAACTGCGGCCTGGCTGGAATCATCGTCTGGGGCGCGCACCGCGACACGCTAGAGCTGCAGAAAATTGGTCTGCCTATTTTCAGTTACGGCGTGTGTCCTTCCGGTCCACGGCGTCTTGATCCTCGCGATTCTTCGGCATTGCGTTCGGCGCAATTCGGAAATTTCGTCGTCCACCCTGAAGATATGGCTTTCGCAGATGACGACGGCTGTTTGTTTGTCCTTGCTCAGCATGTCGACGACGTGTTTTTGATCGCACGCGAAATCTGGCAACGAGAACGGCAGCAGGCGGAGGCGATCAAAAATGGACGTTCATTGGGCGAACAACTGGACTTTGCACAATACTTGGAAAAACGAACCGCCCAGCCCGATTATACCTTTCGTGAACACCTAAAAAAGATGAACGGCGCCGTTGAAGAGTAAGGGAGCTCAGCCCGAAGTAAGAGTTCATAGAGAGGACTGGATTCAGCACGGCTTATGGCGACGAAAAAGAGAACTCGCGTACGAACTGTAAAAATCGAGGTTCGTAAGTCCGGTGTGCACGGCCAGGGTGTTTATGCCGTTCAATCGATTCCCAAAGGCGCGCGCATTATCGAATACACAGGCGAACGCGTCTCCTGGGAAGCCGCCCCCGACGACGATGACAATCCACATACCTTTAACTTCGGCCTGGAAAACGGCCTGGTCATCAACCCGGAGGTCGGCGGTAACGACGCACGCTGGATCAATCATTCTTGCGATCCAAACTGCGAAGCCGTCGAGGAAGACGATCGAGTTTTTATTTATGCGATTCGCGACATCCGGGCCGGTGAGGAGCTCCTGTATGATTACCAGTTGGAGATCGACGAACCAATCACGGCAGCGTCCAAAAAGAAGTTCGCATGCCACTGCGGTGTTTCAAATTGCCGTGGCACAATGCTTGGATTGGAAGAGCAAACGACAATTTCTTAGTCCCGGCTTCTCCCTTTGGTGACCCTCGTGATAGCTAAAACCTATCACGCCTAGACGCATAAAGTATTTCAATCCGGCCTCGGTCTGTGGCCGGTTGATAGTATGGAAACTAGAATGCCGATAGGACAGCGTATTTCACGGTTCCTCGAGGAACGATATGTTTATAGGACGGGACCTCATTATCTGCCTGAGCTCGTTGTCTTTGGAGTCATCCTGATTCTCGTCGTCTGGCCGATGTTATCGATGGTAGCAACGGCGCTGGAGACGATGAGATAGGGTCAATTTGGCGCATCACCAGCTACAGGTATCGACGAATCTTTGCCTGACAACACGGCGGCGGCCTCTCGCCGAAAGGCCGCTGCCGCTTTGCTCTGAAACCGCAGCGGATTGTATAGAAAATTCAGCTCTCGCTCGGGGGCCGGTGGAGCAAAAGGTAGACTGACGCATCCCGGTGTGGCCTGCTGTTTGACCATCATTTGCGGCGCGATTGAAACACCTATCCCGGCGGCGACCATGCGGGCGATGGTGGTAAGCTGACTGCCGGCGAGCGCAATCTCAGGACGGAGGCGGCGAGATTCGAGCAGGTGACGCACTTGTTGGGAAAGGCAATGCATTTCGTGAAGCAGTAGAAACCGCCGCGACTTCAGATCATCCAGCTCAATGAGGGTCTTTGTTGCGAGAGGATCTTTCTCAGGAACCAGTGCCAGTAACGGTTCCCAGCCCAAAGATTCCCTTAGCAGAGTTGGACTCGGTTCGCATGTGGATGCCAGCGCGACGTCGAGTTCGCCCGCATCTATACGCCGACTAATTCCGGCCGTAACGTCCTCGACAAGCTCCAGAGTGACGTCGGGATAATCTTTTTGAAATTTCACTACCAACTCCGGAAGGACGTACGGTGCAATTGTAGGAATCGCCCCAACGGCCAGCTTGCCGGTGACCGTGTCTTTGAGTTCATCGACGCATCGACGCGCATCTCCAATCGATGCCAAGATCTGGCGGGCGTAATCGAGGAAATATCGACCCGCTTCGGTGAGGACGACCGACCGCGGCAGACGATCAAATAACGGCTGACCGATTTCCGCTTCCAGTTTTCGAATCTGCTGGCTCAGCGAGGGCTGGGCCACGCGCACCTTCGCTGCCGCGCGCGAAAAGTTCCCTTCGTCGGCCACCGCGACGAAATAACGCAGTTGGTGAATCTCCATAGCTAAATCCTGCTGAAACGACCATTACTCTAGCGCTGCCAATGCCAACGCGACAGCGAGCGTCTTTAACATTAGAAAATCTCAGGACGCTTACTCTCGCCGCCTCTGATTGTTCTCTGACGGTCGCAGATTAAATGAATTTACGGTGTGACCCACGCGACAGTCCGGTCGGCAGTCACCTTAAGGTGCAAGTGCAGGATGCGTTTCATTTCGGCAATGTTTTGCGGGTAGTCGACGAGGCCGTGGGGACCGGGAACGATGCACTCCGAAAGCGCGCGGTTCATATGCGAGCTCCAATAGGGCACAATCCCATCGCTGCTGTTGATCAACGGTCCGGGCAGGCCGCGATTCCCGATAATTGAATGATAAGGGGCCTCTACCGGAACAGTATCCATTGTCCTCAAAGCTGGACTGTCCGGTGAAAGGCCGGTGGCAACATTGGGTCGATCCTGAAGTCCACGCACCTCTGCAAGCTCGGAACCCACCTGGTTCTTGATCGCGCCGGCAACGTTGCTTGGCAATGTGATAAGGCGCATCCCAAATTCTGCGATGGGGCTAATGGCCAGTTTGCTGCCACGATGCGGGGTACAAATGAAAACGACCCGTTTGATCCGCGGGTTCGCTTTAAAAAATAGAGCGCGAGAAATCATGTCGTTTGGCTGCAGCCTTCGGAAAATTTCCTTGGCCGGTTCCCCAATGACATGCTCCCAGTTTTCAGGCTTTAGCGTCACAACCTGCATCTGGGCCACTACTCCGCCCAAGCTATGACTGATTACCACGTAGGGCTTATGGTTTGGGTAAAGTTTGTCCACATCTGCCAAAGCTTCGCGCAACTTGAGACCCGAGTAAGCGATTGGGTTACCGGTCGGATACCCGAATACCCAATATTGATAGCGCTCCCGTAACGCCGGATCCATCTCGAGTTCGTTAACCGGGTTCACCCACATTTGTGGCGTGGCTAGAAGGCCGTGAACTAAAACTACTGGAATCTTGTTGGGATCGTAAGGTTGTAGAAAGTAGAGGCCCGTGGGACCAGAGAAATGGCTGATATCAAACGCGCCCATCAACCCCGTCAACGTTTCGTTGATATGCTTATAGTAAAGGAGTGGAGCGGAATAGTTGGCAGCCAAAGGACGGAGTACGCCTTGCACGCGGGCCTTCGGCGTGGTTACAGGATCGCGCAGAGCAAGTGTCACGTCGTGTCCGTGAAAATTCAGTGTGGCTGTCACGGGTGCACTGATCCCACGAGGAAATGCGAATTCTTCGCCAGGTTGAAGATGCACTCCCACTAGTGCGCCACCAACGCCTGCCACCTCGTTAAACGTTTTGACTCGTCCTTCGTTTTTGATCGAAACAGGCAGCATAAAGGAGGTGAGGTAGGTCGGGGACCAAATGCCGTAGGAGCCGGGTTGAAGAAGCAAATGATAGGTCGCACTGCCATTCGTTACAGTCAGCGGATGATTCCAGAATCGGCCCTCGTCCGCCGAACGAAGGAGAACGGTCAGTTCGGCTGCAGCGGTGTTGTAAGTGTCGCGCGCCGCAACTGAATCACCGTCGCTGCTCAGCAGTGGAGCAGTCATGGCAGCAACCTGCAAATAATCGGCGATTCGCGTCTGAAGCGGGACATGTGAGGAACGCGCTTCATTCAAGGCATTTGAAGCGGGCGCATATTGTGGGCCTGTCTGAGGTGTGGTAGCGCAGCCGGCGAAAAACGCGATACACGTTATTGCGCCAATCAGGCGTTCGCGAACACCTATTTTCATCCGATCAAGATTGATGAACCTGTCGAGATTTTGACGCTGCGTCGTCGTCATTCGTTAATAGAGTTTGGCCTGCGGCCTTCCGCTTGCCTATGGGACTTTAGGGCTATCGTGCCATGGCTTTTCTTCGATCTGTCACCGCATAATTTCCGTTGTATCCAGATTCACTCTTCAGGTTTGTCAGCTCGTTTAGGTGCTGAATAAAGGGAAACCAGGCGTGCGATCAGGACCGCCACATAGAGTAACCCCGTCATCGCCTCCATTGCCGCAAGCCAGCGCGCGGCCTTTGAGACGGGAGTAATATCTCCGTAGCCGACTGTGCTCAGGGTCACGAAGCTAAAGTACATACCAGTCAACCCTTGGATGGATCGCGATCCTGTGTTCGTGTTGAAAGAGAAGGCTCCACCTGGCGTCAACCGGTCAACAAGCCAGTAGGCCATTGCCCACACCAGGCCGAGCATCAGGTAAGCCGAAATGCTCGCGCAAAGCACTTCGGTATTCACTGAGGGAGCACGCAGGACATAACGCAGCAGATTAGCGATCACAAACACAATCAATAGGAGTCCTGCGATAAGGAAGACACGCGGAGGGACAAGGTCTGGTCGGAAATGATTCAGCCATCTCCCGCCGACTGCCGGAATTGCAAGCACGATCGCGATAACCAAAAAATGTTTGTG
>JBLMXD010000302.1:0-7293 GCA_050257575.1 Alphaproteobacteria bacterium
AGCGCTTTCTCTAATTGATTATAGGCGCTGTCCATCAGGCGTGAGTGATATGCGCCGGCAACGTTGAGCATCGCCGCGCGGCCAATGCCGTATTCTTTGGCAACCGCAACAGCGGTCTCGACATTCGCGAGCTCGCCGGAAATAACGATCTGATTGGGGGCATTGATGTTGGCGATATCAACATCTTCATCAGCGGCAAGCTGACGCACATCGTTTTCCAAACCGCCAATCATGGCCGCCATGCCGCCTCGAGTGGTTGCGCAGGCTTCGTCCATGAATTCACCGCGCTTTTGGACCAGCTTGAGACCGGTGGCAAAATCGAACGTGCCCGCCGCAGCGTGCGCAGTAAGCTCGCCTAACGATAAACCGGCCGCGCCGCCAATGGGAAATTCACCGGCGACATCACGCAGCGCCGCCAGCGCCGCCAGCGAATGGACATAAAGCGCCGGCTGACAATTTGACGTCCTGGTCAACTCCTCAATCGGCCCGTTCCAGGCAATCTCACTCAAGCTTCGGCCCAGGATTTCGTCTGCTTGACGAAATAAATCGGCAGCAACACGAAATTGTTGGGCAAGGTCGTGTCCCATCCCGACGCACTGTGCGCCCTGGCCTGCGAAAAGGAGTGCAATTTTCTTCGGCATATGGGGAGGACAGTTAAACGTGTTTCACCGCGAGCGCGAGCCTCTTCTGGGAGGGCACGCAGCAAGCATGCGTTCGCAGGAAATTGCGCTTGCGCACGGTCGTTCACTCGCCAGCGTAAATCTGGCCTCTTTAGCATTGTAACTTTTTTAACCCTTGTAACTTCGGTCCATGCCATTTACGACGCGCGAGATTGAATCGCCCGACCCGGTTACGCGAGTGGCCGCAGCCGACGCGGCGCTGCGCAAAGCGGACGAAGACGACATTGGCGAGAAGATGGTGCTTAACATGGGACCGTCGCATCCGGCCACCCATGGCGTCCTGCGCCTGGTGCTCGAACTCGACGGCGAAATTATCACCAAGGCCATACCGGACATCGGCTTTCTCCATCGCGGCGACGAAAAAATCGCCGAGAACATGCAGTACAACCAGTTCGTTCCGTACACCGACAGGCTCGATTATCTGGCGCCACTCTCGAATAACGTGGCTTATGCACTGGCAGTCGAAAAATTGATGGGCTGGGATATTCCGCCGCGCGGAAAAGCGATTCGCACGATTTGCTGTGAAACTTCGCGTATCTCTTCGCATCTCCTTGGGCTCGGCGCCATGGCGCTGGATCTCGGCGCCATGTCAGTTTTTCTCTATACCTTCACCGAGCGCGAAAAACTTTATGATCTGTTCGAACTTCTGACAGGCGCGCGGTTTACCACATCGTACACGCGCGTGGGCGGACAAATCCGCGATCTTCCCGACGGCTTTATCCCGCAACTCAAAAAATTTCTCGACGACTTCGGCCCGAGTCTCGACGAGTGCGACCGGTTGCTGACACGGAACAAGATTTTCGTCGATCGCACCAAAGACGTCGGTGTCATTTCGAAGGAACGCGCGATCGCTTACGCGATTTCCGGCCCAAACCTGCGCGGTAGCGGAGTAGAACACGATCTGCGCCGCAAACATCCGTATCTCGATTACAGCGAGTACGATTTCGACGTGGTGATCGGTAGCTCGGGCGATTGTTACGACCGCTACCTGGTGCGGATTGAGGAGATGCGTCAGAGCGCGCGGATCTTGCGGCAGGTAATCGAGAAGCTGCCCGGCGGTCCGATCAACGTGGCGGACTGGAAAAACGTCAACCCCCCGAAATCGCAAGTAATGACGAAGATGGAAGAGCTGATCCATCATTTCATTGTGGTGACGGAAGGACTGGACGCACCCCCGGGCGAAGTCTATTTCGGAGCCGAAAATCCCAAAGGCGAACTTGGGTTTTACATCAACAGCAGAGGTGGCGGCGTTCCGTACCGGTTGAAGATTCGCGCGCCTTCCTTCGTGAATCTCAGTATTCTGCCGGAGCTTTTGCCCGGTTGCCTGGTCAGCGATGTAGCCGCGGTGTTGGGCAGTCTGGACTTCGTCATGGGCGAATGCGATAGATGATGCGAATGAGAATCATCCAGCGAATCGGACTGAAGGGCACGATGCTCCAAACTGCGTCGCGGCTCATCCTTGTACTCATGCTGGTGCTAATGTTCGACAGTTGTTCGACCAAACGCATCACCAAAGCCAACGTGGATCAGGTAACGGAAGGCATGTCGAAAAAGCAGGTGGAATCGGTTCTTGGCCCGCCCACTTCTCTTACCACCGAGGATTTCGTGATCATGAAAAAGACGACCTACGTTTACAAGCAGGGCAAAGACACGGTCACGATTGTCTTCAAAGACGACAAAGTTCAGTCGAAAGACAGTACGCTGTCCGACTAATCACTGTAGAGTGCACTGTCCTAAGCGGAGTTCATCGCAATTAGGTCAACAGGTCCGCTGAGGACCGGGGACTCTACAACTATCAAAATTTGCCGCTGTTAGGTTCGCTGGGTTAGGTTCTTAGATGCCAAACCCCACGACGGTTTCTGTTCCGGCCGATTTGGAGCGGAAAATGGACGACGCGATCGCGCGTTATCCGAGCGAACACCGTCGAAGCGCAGCGATGCCTCTGTTGCATCTGTGGCAGGAACACTTCGGGTTCATTAGCGACGAAGGCACCCTGTGGATCGCGAAAAAACTCGGTCTGCAGCCGATCAATATTCTTGAGCTCGTCACTTTCTACCCGGGCTTTCGCCAGCTACCGGCCGGCAAAACGCATTTTCGGGTCTGCCGTACCCTCAGTTGCGCCATGGCCGGTGGAGTGGACTTGATGGAAAATTTGTGCGCGAAGCTCGGAATTCCGCGCCCGACTGATAGTGAAGAAATGCACAACCACATCGGCGTTAGCGCAGATGGAAAATACAGTGCCGAATTCGTGGAATGTCTGGCCAGTTGTCACACCGCACCGGTGTGCATGGTTGGCGAGCATCTGCTCGAGAAAGTAAACCCGGATTCGGCAGGCGAGCTCATCGGAAATTCGCAATCCGAATTCCGCAATCCACCATTGCACTGGCCGCCACATCCCATGGAACATCGCCTGGTTTACAAAAACGTCGGACGCCCCGGTTGGACTACCGATATCGATTGCTACCTGCGCGACGGCGGTTACGAACAGCTAAAGCAAGCCCTGACCCTGTCACGCGTCGACATCGTCAACAAAGTCAAAAACTCAGGATTGCGAGGCCGCGGAGGCGCCGGGTTTTCCTGCGGTCTGAAATGGAGTTTTATCAAGCCGGACGAAAAACGGCCGGTGTACCTGATCTGCAACGCCGACGAATCGGAGCCGGGAACGTTCAAGGACCGCTACATCATCTACGACGATCCGCACCAGTTGCTCGAAGGAATGCTGATTTCTTGTTATGCGCTGAATGCGCACACGGCCTACATCTACATACGCGGCGAATTTCCACACGGCGCGCAGATACTAGAACGCGCGATCGAAGAAGCGCGGCAACACAATTTCCTCGGGAAAAACATTCTCGGCTCCGGGTTCGACGTCGAGTTTTACATTCATCGCGGTGCGGGCGCTTATATTTGCGGTGAAGAAACGGGGCTGATCGAATCGCTTGAGGGAAAACGAGGCTATCCGCGGATCAAGCCGCCATATTTCCCGGCTGTGCTGGGTCTTTACATGTGCCCAACCATCGTCAACAACGTCGAAACACTCTGCAACATTAAGCACATCATCGCCATGGGCGGCACCGAGTATGCGCGCCTTGGTCGGCCTAACAACACGGGTACGCGGGTTATGTGTGTCAGCGGGGACGTGCAGCAACCGGGCTACTTCGAAGTCGAAGTCGGCAAGGTGACCATCGGGCAATTGATTTACCAGATGGCCGGGGGTTTGCGGGAGGGCCGAAAACTAAAGGCAGTCATTCCGGGAGGAAGTTCCGCGAAAGTATTACGCGCCGATGAGCGCTTCAAACTAAAGGAGAGACAAGCTGACGGATCGACCATCGAACGTGAAATATCGATCGACGATATCCCGATGGATTTCGATTCACTGGCAGCCGCCGGTTCGATGGCCGGTTCCGGCGGCGTGATCGTGCTCGATGATTCACGCGACATGGTGTGGGCGCTGAACAACATCAACACGTTTTACGCTCACGAGAGCTGCGGCCAATGTACGCCCTGCCGGGAAGGTTCGCTTTGGATGCAAAAAATCACCGATCGCATGCTGCGCGGCGGCGGCGTGGTGGCAGATCCAAAAACACTTAAGACCATCGGCGATAATATCGCCGGACGCACCATTTGCGCTTTCGGCGAAGCCTGCGCCTGGCCAACGCAAAGTTTTGTCGAAAAATTTCCGGAGGAATTTGGCGCGCGCGCGCAAAAACCCGTTCCCCCGCCCCTCCCGCCCGAGTACACACCGGAAGAATTGATCGAAGAAGAATCGATTCCCATTGCACCCATGGCGCACGACCCCGGTTGGGAAAAAGCCGGCGCAAAAGGCTTGATCTGAAATGAAAACTCCTGCTCCTGCTCGTAATCGTGCTCGTAATCGAAATCTGCCGATTATGAGCAGGAGCACGGGCACGACTGTGAAAAGATAATGGCCGAACAATCTTCATCGCCTCAACTGTTGAATATTCAGATTGACGGGTCCTGGCATCAGTTCCCGAAAGGCACGCGCGTGATTGAAGCGTGTGAACAGGTTGGCGTCTTCGTTCCGAGATATTGCTATCACAAGAAGCTTAGCTCGCCGGGCAACTGCCGGATGTGTCTGATCGAAATGGGATTTCCAAGGCTCGGCCCGGATCGCAAACCTGAGCTCGGTGCAGATGGCAAGCCAATCATCAATTGGATGCCGCGTCCGCAGATTTGCTGCGCGCAGGACGTTGCCGAAGGCATGGGTGTTCGCACGGATTCGCCACTGGTGAAGGAATGTCGGGAAGGTGTTTTGGAATTTCTGCTGATTAACCATCCGCTGGATTGCCCCATTTGCGATCAGGCCGGCGAGTGCCGGTTGCAGGAATTCAGCGTCGACTATGGAAATTCGCAATCGCGTTTTCTGGAGAACAAGGTGAAAAAGCCGAAAGGCGTGCAGATCGGTCCCCGCGTTACACTGGACGACGAGCGATGCATTCTCTGTTCGCGTTGCATCCGTTTTTGCCAGGAAATCGCACATGACGATGTTCTCGGGTTCGCCGATCGCGGCAGTCACACCATCCTGACAGCGCATCCTGGTAAGTCTTTGGAGAACAATTATTCGCTCAACACCGTCGACATTTGCCCGGTCGGCGCACTGACCTCGACCGATTTCCGCTTCAAGATGCGGGTCTGGTTCCTGAAGGAAACCAAGAGCATCTGCACAAGTTGCGCGACTGGATGCAATACAATCATCGGCACGCGCGAGGACGTGGTGTATCGGCAAACACCGCGCGAAAACGATAACGTTAACTCCTGTTGGATGTGCGATTACGGCCGGCTCAATTACAAATACCTCGAGGCCGAGGATCGGCTGCTCGAACCACAAATTCGTTCTAATGGAAAACTGGTCCCGGCGGATTGGCCAACTGCGATCGGCCAGGCAGCGCTTCAATTGAAGCAGTTTACCGGGACTGAAATTGCCATTGTTGCCTCTGGCAGGATGACAAACGAAGAGCTTTGGCTAACGGCACAGTTAGCCGAGTCGTTAGGTGTGGAGTGGGTCGATATCGTTCCCAGACGCGGGCCTGGCGATGACATTCTACTAAGCAAGGACCACAACCCGAACGCGAACGGAGCCCGCTTGATTCTTCCATCGGAATCAGAACCCGGAGCCAAACTCACGGCGATCGCTAAAGCGGTTAGGTCCGGCCAGATCAAGGCGCTCATCATCCTCAAAGATAATGCGATGCATTTGGGATTGTCGGTCGAAGAATTGGCTGGTCTGCGCGCATTGATCATGATGAATACTCTGCAGAATGAAGCGACCGAAGAAGCGAGCGTCATCCTGCCTGCGTGTGGCTTTGCCGAAAAACGCGGGTCTATGGTTAACGGCAAAGGCCGCTTGCAACGCTTGAATCCCGCCACTCGCCCGCCGGGTAATGCGCGCGATGACTGGGAGATTTTACGCGAACTTCTTCAGGCAATCGGAGGCGGCGACTCGCTCCACTCCATCGAGGACGTTTTTCGCCGCATCAGCGAAACCGTCCCGCAATTTTCAGGGTTGAGTCTCAGCAAAATCGGCGATCTCGGGGTCCACATCCTCAAGATGGAAGAACTGCCGCCAATGCATCCCAGTGACGAAGATGCAATTGAGGAGGCAATCGCCATCCAGGTAAAACGCCGCGCGGTTCGGGAACAGTTGCATCAAGCGCGAGCGCATACGGAATTGCCGAACATTAAGCCAGATGAAGCAAAATCTTCGTCCGGACGGTAGAATGTAGTGTGCGCTGTCCTCAGCGCATTCTCTCTCGCCTGGCGAAGGCGAATGGATTCTCCGCTGAGGACAGCGGACAGTGCAGCCTGGCGAGTTCAGGCATTGTAAATCACTGGCTACTGCAACACAGTAAGCCGCAAGATCGCAATGGACCTTTTCTTCCTCATCATCTCGCTGCTGAAAATCGTGATTCTTCTCGGCGTGATCCTATTCATGGTTTCCTACTCCGTGTACGCTGAGCGGCGAGTCAGCGCGTTTATTCAAGACCGGCTGGGGCCGAATCGCGTTGGGCCTGCGGGTCTCTTTCAGCCTCTTGCCGACATGTTCAAGTTACTGCTGAAGGAGGATTTCACGCCGCGGGCCACCAACACATTTTACTTCTGGCTGGCGCCATGTCTCGCTGTAATGCCGGCAATCATCACCATCACGGTCATACCATTCGGCAGCACGTTGTTCGGTGTACCGATGGTAATCGCCGACGTAAACATCGGGATTCTCTTTGTATTCGCGATATCTTCGTTAGGTGTCTACGGGATCGTGATCGGGGGCTGGGCGTCAAATTCGAAATATCCCTTCCTCGGCGGAATTCGTTCCAGTGCGCAAATGCTTTCGTACGAGCTCTCGCTTGGACTCGCCGTGATCCCTGTTTTCCTGCTTGTCGGCACTTTGCGGCTGACGACTGTGGTGCAATACCAGATCGAGCACGGCTGGTTTATTGCGCCTTTCGTCGGCGATTGGACAAATCCATGGAAATGGCTCCTCACAATTCCAATGGTCATCTCGTTTCTGGTATTCATGATTGCGATGTTCGCCGAGACAAACCGGCTCCCATTCGATCTTCCGGAAGCCGAGCAGGAGCTGGCGGGCGGCTACAAC
>JBLMXD010000303.1:0-3347 GCA_050257575.1 Alphaproteobacteria bacterium
CTGCGATAGGTAAAACGAACCATCAAAATCCCGCGCGCTGTGCGACCGATGCAAAACAATCGCGTTTCCTCAGCACTGTGTCCTTCATCAGCCGAGATCAGATGCTTTGGATCATGAAAGGCGGCTGTCGCTTCCGTGAAATCGACGCCGTGCTTTGTGACGTTCGCTTGTTCCTTCTCCGTGTCCCATTCAAATCTCACCGGTTCTTCATACACTGACAACAATATGGGAGAACGTCAATATAGACTTGCCATACAACTTTGTGGGTAATTCGTTACTCGCCTGCTGGCCGGCTTGCCCCGTCGTAGCCTTGGCGAAGATGGAAGCTTTACGCTCCACTTTCATAAGTCTTCCTTCATCCTTTTTACTTCTGACTTCCTTGGTGCGTGGCCGCGTGGCGTGCGAAGCACGCTTTTACGCTGCTTTACGCACTTACTTTCTTGCGATTACCGCGCTGGAAAACGCAGAATGCCCGCCTAACCCAGCCGGTGCCACGCCGATCCTCACCGATTCCCATGCGCAACTTCTTTCCACGCCTTGGTGCCGCGACACCCGACTGCATCACCGCGGCGACTTACCTCGTCGCCTGGATCGCCCCTACACTATTCGCTCCCGAACGTTTCCGAAACCTGCTGGCCGCGATCGTGATCGAATTTCTCGTGCTCCACGCCAGCGCCCTCTATGGCTTTGGCATCGCCAAACGCCAGAATCGGCTGGCCCGACGCGCATGGATTCTCGGCGGAATCAGCGTCATCTATCTCATCCCCATCACGCTGATGGCGGTACAGCTCAAGACCATTGGACCGATCATCGCCTTCGTCTGGTTGTTCACCAGCCGGTTCGCTTTCATTCTCATCCACCCGGAATCAGCCGCCGCCGAAACCCGGCGCACCGTCACGCTCTGGGTAATTTCGCTGATCGCGTTCATGGTCGGCACAATCCTGGTGAACAAGATCCCGCTTCCAGCGCTCGGACTGACCCCGCAATTCGTCGCATCGCTTTCCATGTCGGGCCACCCCAACCCAAACGCACAACCGCCCCAGATCACCATCGCCTTCGGCGTCCTCTATTTCCTCGTGCAAGCCGCCGCGAAGTTCTATCTGGCGGGCCCGGGCCAGGAAAAAGAACGACCCACGAACTTCGACGCCCAATCCATCGGCTAATCTAAAAATTTCGGCGCAGGTGTGCCTCTCCGACAGAGAGAAGCAGTCACTCATTTGTTAGGCAATTCGTGCGGCGAAGTTCAATGGGTCAAGCTGACAGGTTTTTTTTAAAGAACCCGGCAGTAGAAAGAGTTTGGGTTCGTCGGAGAATTTGAAAACTCGGTAAAGCTGATACTGCTCATTTCGACGGTCAGATACCTCAACCTCATTTCGAGATGCAAAAAATGGAGTCAGCGCTCCAAAACGCGTGGTCTTTACCTCGATCAAGCGCTCGCGGCCATCGGTTTCATAAGATAGAATGTCGAAGCCCCGGCTATCACTCTCGACAGCCGAAATATGGATAATCTTGCCGGCTAACCTGTCTTGCCCGGCCCGCGACAACCTTTCCTGTTCATATCTTACCACCAATTGTTCGCCGGCTAATCCGAGCGCGCCGTTCCGCGCCTCCATTTCCAGATAGTTGCGCTTTGCTATTCGCGCTGGCGTCGTAGGTGTTTCATACACGGACGCTCGGTTCTCTCGATCTGGCACCGGAACTGGAACGCGAATGCTGAGGAGGTCATCGAATGAGCCTGGAGGTCGAGGCGGACTCACGATCAGTGTGGCGATTTCTTTGTCGAGGGCGGTTGCACCCAGTAGCCGTTCCTCAACAACATCTTTCAGCAATTCCTGGTAATTCCTCAATGGTTTGTAACCATCGATGTAGGGGTAACCAAGTTCGATTAATACAGCGCTAATGTTTTGGTGCTTTCGCTCGATTGATCCACGCGTTCGATCATTTAGGACCCGGGCTAAATTGCGATTATGCTCGGCTTTGTTAAACGGTTCGCCTCGTAATTCGAGCGCGAGCATATCAAGATAGTCAGCAACCGCTGCTTCGACCTCAACTCTCGACCAATCCGCCATCTACTGCATTCTAAGATTTGATTTCTTGCCGCACGGTCGGCTTATCTGACTCCATACGTCGTGGTAGCTGATAATGTCGTCGACTTCCACGCTGTCGATGTTATTTGCGCGGGTTCGTTACGACAATATGTAACAGCAATTGCTCCTAAAACGGTGACCGGACCACGCCGCCGTCGACGCGCAGCGCAGCGCCGTTGGTAGCGGTGCTTAGTGGGCTGCAGATAAATACCACCATGGCGGCGACTTCGTCGGGCGTGGCGAAACGCTTCAGCAACGAAGTCGGACGCGCTTTTTCGAAAAATTCCTTTTCAACCTGCTGGCGAGTTTGACCTCCTTGCGAAGCCAGCGATTCGACAAAATCATCTACGCCTTCGGAAGCGGTCGGTCCCGGCAATACTGCATTGCACGTCACACCGGTGCCGGCGCACGTTTCAGCGATGCCGCGCGCCACGGCGATCTGCGCGGTTTTGGTCACCCCGTAGTGAATCATCTCGACCGGGATCTGCACGCCGGATTCGCTCGAGATGAAAACGATCCGGCCCCAGTTGCGTTCTTTCATTGACGCTAGATAGGCGCGACTCAGCCGCACGCCGCTCATCACGTTGACCTCGAAAAACCGGAACCAGTCTGCGTCGGAGATTTGGTCGAACGGTTTCGGTTCGAATATGCCGAGATTGTTCACCAGCACGTCCACATCCGGGAAACGGCGCACCACTTCTTCGCAGCCCGCTGCGCTGCCCAGATCGACCGCGATTCCTTCCACTTTCGCTCCTACGTGGTACGAACGAATCCGCTCGATCACGGTATTCACCCGTTCCTTCGTCCGGCCATTCACAATGACGCGCGCGCCTTCACGCGCCAGTCCGTTTGCGATGGCGAAACCGATCCCGGCGGTCGAGCCGGAGACCAGCGCGAGTTTACCTTCGAGTTGTAAATCCATGCCTGATCATCGCGCACCAGGCGCCAACTGTCCCTGGAAAGAACGGCTGGAGTGGGGCTGATGTAGTTTGAAACTCGCTCGCTGCCCGCGCTCACTCGCCGCTACCCATCGCGGCTTTGCCTTCTATCTCGGAAATCCCCTTCCTCGATTGAAACTCATTCACTTCAAAGTTCACTCGCCGCTACCCGTCGCGACTTTACCTTCTATCTCGACGATCAAGCCGATCTCGCGACGAGTGGCATTAGTGATCGGCGCGAAGTGGTCTGTGACAGGTCCGAAACTCACGTACAGTGCTGGCTTCAATCAAAATACAAATCGTATATGAAAAAGAACCGGAC
>JBLMXD010000304.1:0-2950 GCA_050257575.1 Alphaproteobacteria bacterium
AGTGATAGATCAAGAGTAAAACGTCCACGTGCAACATCGATGCGGCGCGACCAACTTTTTCCAACCGGTGCCGCGCTTCAGAGCTGCGATATTCCATCAACTTCCGGAGCAACTCGAGCACATCGTTGAGACGCGGTGAGGTATTCGGGACACGATTCGGCTGATCAGCCACAGCAAACCGTAGCGTTATTTGATGCCTCGACGCAAGGCCCGCAAACAAACAGAAACATCACAATGTGGCTCGAAAAAACATTGATGGAAGGTCGCACAGGGTTCGAAGCTCTGTTCTTGCGATTTGGATTAAAATACGCGAAGTAAGAGCCGCGTCCGCCGGGTGCGGAAGTGAATTCGGGCTGTGGCTCAGCTTGGTAGAGCGCCTGGTTCGGGACCAGGAGGCCGTGGGTTCAAATCCCACCAGCCCGATTGAACCATCGATGTTCTAGTGACCTCGTTAGTGTAGCGGTGCTTGTGTCAAGCACCGATCTCGGATAAACAGGCGTTTGGCACAAACGCCCCTATAAATGATGGCTGCGCAAACCGCTCTTCCGCCAATGCATTTCTCCGTCACGATCGTAGGTGTCCTCATTGGCATCCTCGTCTTGTTTTTCGGACGAAAGCTGTTCTGGCTGTGTGTGGCCGCACTCGGGTTCGCGGTTGGCGTAGAAATTGCCCCGCATCTCATCCACCAGCCGTCTGCCGTCGTCGCGTTACTTATTGCTTTTGTTTTTGGCGTGCTGGGAGCGCTGTTGGCATTGTTTCTTCAAAAAGTTGCGATCGCGGTGCTCGGCTTCCTGGCAGGTGGAAAACTCGCCAGCGCGATTGCCGCCGCGTTCTTCGTCCAATATGCGCAATACTCCACAATCATTTTCGTCGTAGGCGGCATCATCGGAGCAATTCTCCTGATCGCGGTCTTTAATTGGGCGCTGATCGTTGTCTCTTCCTTTATAGGCGCGTATTTGATTCAAAGCGCCATCGTACTACCGCCGACCGGATCAACGCTTGTTTTCCTCGGTCTCGCCATCGTTGGAATATTTGTACAGGCGGGAGCGTTCCGTAAAAGCGCAGTATAGGAACGCACGCATTTTTGCTGACAGTGGGATTCGCAGGAATCACAATCGCGGTATGAATTCACCAAGAGCCGGATTGCGCGTTGCCAGCGTTCTTTTCGGTGTTTTTGCCCTTGGCCATCTGCTGCGGTTGATCAATCAAGCCAAAGTCACCGTCGGAACATTTACGGTCCCAATGGCGGTAAGCTGGATCGCGCTAATCGTGGGCATTGTTCTTTGCGTTTGGTTTTGGCGACTGGCTTCAGGTCAGCAAAGATGACGATTAAGACGCCGCACTGCCGCATCCGGTCAGCGCAGCGCGCGCGGAGTCCAATCTACTGGTATATCGATATACGATCCGTCTAACTCCCCGACTGACGGACAACCAAGCAGCTTGAGTGTGCGTACGAGATCGGAACGCAGAATTTCGATCGCGCGCGCAACCCCCGCGCCGCCTGCAGCGCCGAGTCCGTAGACATACGCGCGTCCGGCCATTACGGCCCGCGCTCCCAAAGACAGCGCTTTGACAATATCGCTGCCGCGGCGGACTCCTCCGTCCAGGAGGACCTCGATACGATCGCCCACAGCAGCCACAACTTCGGGAAGGACCCGCAGAGTCGGAGCGACGCCGTCGAGTTGGCGGCCGCCATGGTTTGAAATGACCAACGCTTCCGCTCCCATCTCGACCGCGCGCCGGGCGTCCTCAACGGTGTGAATGCCTTTGATCACTATGGGACCGTTCCACGCCTGCCGAATCCATTTCAGATCGTCCCAGGTCACCACCGATTGTTCGAGCGCGGCGGTAACATCGGCGTAGAGCATTGGACCTTTTCCCGGGATCACGACGTTCTCAAACTTCATCACGCCGCCGTCCGCGAGGAACGCAGCGAGCCATCGAGGCCTAACGAGAAGCTGATTCACAAATGGCAGCATCGCTCCAATATTTCCGCTGAGGAGCTCTTTGGCACCGTTGCGGAGATCGCGTTCTCTCAAACCCGCCATCGGCGTATCGATCGTCACAACCAGGGCCGAAAAACCGGCTTTGCGCGCCCGTTCGATCCCGCTCAAGGCACATTCGCGACCGCCGACGAGATAGAGTTGATACCAGACCGGTCCTCCCGATGCGGTTGCAACATCTTCCAGACGACAACCTGCAAGCGTCGAAAGCGCATAGATGATGGCTGCCTTCCCCGCTTCACGCGCCGCTGCTTCTTCGCCGCGGGGATACATGAGTCGACAGCTTCCAACAGGCGCAAGAATCAAAGGCATTGAAACGGAAGTGCCGAGCACGGTCGTACGCAAATCGCAACTAGGTATCGCGACGGCACATCGCGGGCGCAATTTTACCACCTCGAATGCCTGGCAATTCGCACGCAACGTGGATTCCGTTTCGGCGCCGCCATCGACGTAATCGAACACGACGCGCGGGAGGCGTCGTTTCGCCATGCGGCGCAAATCTTCGATGTTCAGGACCCGCGGCGACTCAACCGATCTCATTGAAGACGGGCGTCAGTGTCGAAAGTGTCGCACGCCGGTAAAGATCATGGCCATCTTGCGCTGATTAGCGGCGGCGATTACTTCCTCGTCACGAACCGAACCGCCAGGCTGAATGGCGCACGTCGCACCGGCATCGGCCGCCGCGATTAGTCCGTCCGGGAACGGAAAAAACGCGTCGCTGGCCACGGCGCTACCTTTGAGCGAAAGCCCGGCTTCGTTGGCTTTCCAAACTGCAATCCGCGAAGCATCCACCCGCGACATCTGCCCGGCACCAATTCCCAGTGTACGGTCGGACTTTGCGTACACAATCGCGTTGGATTTCACATGTTTGACCACGCGCCAGCCGAACAACATCGCGTTCAGCTCTGCCTTTGTTGGCCGACGTTTGGTCACAACGTTTGCCGTCA
>JBLMXD010000305.1:0-6479 GCA_050257575.1 Alphaproteobacteria bacterium
AAAGCGGAAAGAGAAATCCGGCTCAGAACGTTTTGATATACGCTTTTTCGCGAAGGCTGGCGAGCCAGCGTTCCTGAAGTTTCTGGGCTTCTTCCTCAACCAGCTTCTTCTCTATGTCGGACCGGACTTCGGCAAGCGATTTCGTGTTGCCGCCGTGTTTATCTTCAACCTTCAGGATGTAGTAGTTGCCGGCGTACTCGATGATATTGCTAATTCGGCCGACGGGCATGTTGAAGGCAAACTTTTCCAGTGGTTCAGCCAGGGTCTTTCGTTCGATCCAGCCCCAGTCGCCGCCATTTTCCTTGGTGCTGTCTTCCGAATACATCTGCGCTATCTGTTCGAATTCCGCGCCAGCTGCCAGCTTGCCGAGCACTTCCTGGGCGAGTTCCTTTTGCGCAGGGGCGCTCGCGGTGTCCTGCTGGCCGGAAATCATGATCATTCGCAACTTGATCTGCTCCTTGGAGGTAAATTCGTCGCGATGTTTCCTGTAGTACTCTTCAATCTTAACGGGCGAAATAATTTGGTTGGCCTTGACGTTGTGGCTGCGCATTGCTCCCACGATAAACTTCTCCATTTCTTTTTGTTTGAATTCGCCCAACGTGTAGTTCTGCGCCTCGAGTGTCTTCACAAACGTGTTGCGGTCGCCGCCAAAGGCTTCCCGGATGATCTGATTAACTTTTTGGTCCACGAGGTGATCAGGGATTTCGTAGCTTTCCTTCTTAAACGCCTGAATTATCAGCCGTCGATCGATCAGGTCTTTTAAGGCGAGTTGTCGCAACTCGGTCAATTTTTTCTCCAAATCTGGTCCCCGGTACTGCTGACGCAGAGCTCTTTCCTGCGGCGCGGACAAAGCGCGGACCTGCGAGTAGGTGATGACCTCGCCATTTACAATCGCCGCGATGCCGTCCACGACCGTAGGCTCTTCGCCGATCGCAACCGGGGCTGGCGCGAATGCGCCAGCCATCAACAAAACGGCTATAAATGGACGCATGAAATGCCTCATAATTTCTTCATCAGTTCGACAATTTCGGGGAGGAATTGATCGATTTTCGATGTTACTAAACGGGGGAATTTGCCCGCGACAAGTATAAAATCTCCGTGCCGCGTTAACATCAACTTGCGCTGGCGCACTTCGACACGGCTGATTCCTCCCTCCGCCGCGGCGAGCTTGATTTCGACCAAAGCGAACAAATTGTCAACGCCCCGCGGAAACAACCCGAATCGATCGCGCCAGTCGCGGCGTAGCTGTTCCAATTGATGGCGTGACGTGATCTCCGCAACGTCGCGGTACGCGCGTATGCGCATCGCTGGATCACTGATGTAGACAACTGGAATGTAGGCCGGGATGCGCTCTGGTTGCGAAGCGATGGCCTCTGCTTCGTTTGTCAAAACGAAATCGAGTCGCACATCAACGTCCAACCGCAGCCGCGGTTTTTGTCCTTTGATCTGCGCGACGGCTTGCTTCAACAATTGACAGTACAAATCAAAACCGACCGCCATGATATGGCCGCTCTGTGCGGTGCCGAGAATGCTGCCTGCGCCCCGAATCTCCAAATCCCGCATTGCGATGCGAAAACCGGCGCCCAGGGAGCTATATTGTTTGATCGCGCTGATCCGTCTGCGCGCTGCGCCAATCGTCATCATTTCGCGCGGTAAGAACAGGTATGCATACGCCTTGTGCTCGGCGCGTCCGACGCGTCCGCGAAGTTGATATAGATCGGCGAGACCAAACCGGTCGGCGCGGTCGATGATGATGGTGTTCGCGTTCGGGATATCGAGACCGCTTTCGATGATCGTTGTGCAAACGAGTACGTCCGTTTTCCCGGCGAGGAATCGCGCCATGACCGCTTCAAGTTCGTCGGCGTCCATCTGTCCATGCCCGATTTCGACTCTGGCCTGAGGACAAAGTTCGACAACGCGATCGCGTACCCGCTCGATGCTGGCAACGCGGTTATGCAAAAAGAAGACCTGGCCCTGGCGTTCTAGCTCGCGCTCAATTGCCGCACGAATAATTCGCTCATCGTACGCCGATACAACGGTTTCGACCGGCAGACGGTTGGGCGGAGGAGTCTCGATCGTGGACATGTCTTTTACGCCCACCAGGGAGAGATAGAGCGTGCGGGGGATAGGCGTGGCGGAAAGTGTCAGCATATCGACCAGCTTGAAAAGATCTTTGAATTTTTCCTTGTGCAGAACTCCAAATCTCTGTTCCTCATCGATGACCACCAGGCCGAGGTTCTTGAACACTACATCGCCGGAGATGAGCCGGTGCGTGCCGATCACGATGTCGACACCGCCTTCGCGCAGCAGTTGCAGCACTTTCTTCTGTTCGGAGTGCGAACGAAAACGACTGAGCATCTCGATGCGCACGGGATATTCAAGCATGCGCTGGCGGAATACCTCGAAATGTTGCTGCGCCAGAACAGTCGTCGGTGCGAGCACGGCTACTTGTTTTCCCTCCATGACCGCCTTGAAGGCGGCGCGCACAGCCACTTCGGTTTTGCCGAAGCCAACGTCGCCACAGATCAGGCGATCCATCGGCCGGTGCCGTTCCATGTCGATCTTGGTGTCGATGATCGCTTTCATCTGGTCCGGCGTTTCGCGGAATGGAAATGAGCGTTCAAATTCGGCCTGCCATTTTGTGTCCGGAGCGAATGCGTAGCCGGGCCGCATTTGTCGCTCTGCCTGGATCGCGAGCATTTTGCCCGCGTAGTCGAAAATCGAAGCAGCCGCTTTGATTTTTGCGCGAGCCCATTTTCCATCGCCGAGCGTGCTAAGCGGCGGCGATTTTTTTCCAGCGCCGACGTAACGCGAAACGAGATACGCTTGCTCCAGCGAAACGTACAGCTTCGCTTCGTCGGCAAACTCGATCGCGAGAACTTCCTGCGGTTGCGCCTGCAGTTGTAGGGCAAGCGCTTCGCTTGCCAGGGGCGCCTGACTGGTGTCAGGCAGGCGGTGCGCCTGCCCTACAGGAAATCGTTCAAGACCGAGGAATCGACCTACGCCATGCTCGAGATGGACGACAAGATCGCCTTCAGCGAGCTCGCTGAAATCAATCTGGGCGCGATGACGCTCTGCGCGTCGAAGCCGTAAAAGCCGTCGCGGATGGACCGCGAATCGTCCGAACAACTCTGCGGCCGAAAGGACAACGAGATTGGCCGCCGGGAAACAGAATCCGCGCGCGAGCGTGCCCTCGACGAAGTCGATTCCCTCAACTGCGCCCTCCATAATCTCGCGGAACCGTTCGATCTCGCCTTCGGTTTGAAAATAAATTGCGATTCTCGAGTTGTTCGCGCGCCACTCTTTCAATCGTTCGATAAACTGTGCGCGTTTTGCCTCGGCGAGAACGAGGTCGCCGGCACCGAACTCGCCGATGTCGCAATCCTGAAATGCGCCGCTGAAATCTTCCTGCCCTGTCTCAATCCAGCCTTCGCTGATTTGAACCTGTGCCCTGCTTGAAGCAGTCGAGATTTCAGCGGGTTCGACGTCGATGATCAGGTCGCTTTCGCGGATGTAATCCCGGACAAATCCGTCTCGACCTGCTGAGGCCTGCTCGAGCAAAATGTCGATGGACCGCAATTCGCGCACCGAGATTTGGGAATCGATATCGAACTCGCGCAGAGATTCGATTTCGTCATCGAAAAATTCCAGGCGGAACGGCAACCGCGACTGCCACGAATATAGATCGACAATGCCCCCGCGGACGGCGAATTGTCCTCGCGTAGTGACTTGCCCGACGCGGTCGTAACCGGCAGCCGCCAGCCGTTCGAGGAGCTCTTCCATCTTCGCAGTTGCTCCTTTCCGGAGTTGAACCACCGAGGATTCAAGCATGCCGCGCTTTGGCGCCGCTTGCTCGAGACCGGCGCGTGTTGTGACGATGATGTGCGGGCCGGCGTTGCGTTCGATTTGCAGAAACAATGCCAGTCGTTCGGCTGCGATCTCTGGGTCGGGCAAAACACCTTCGATTCCCGCCAGCTCTGCTTCCGGCAGGAAGAGCGCTTCCGGCTGCCAATTGAGCAAACTTTCGTAAAGCACTTCCTGCGAATGAACGCTGGGAGAGAGGATCCAAATTGCGGAATGAGCAGGTTGCCGGCTATCGAGCGTACGGCGGTGATAAGCATACGCGATCACGGCCGCCAGAAACGGCTGCGCCGGCTCGATCACATGCGAAAATTGGACCGGCCATCCCGCTGCTTTTACCGCAGTGAGTTTGCGCGCGATTGGATCACTGGTGGCGACCCGTTCCAACAACTCCGCTGATTTTTCCATCGCAAAACTTTACGCTAACTCAGGCAAAGGTGTAGCCGCCTTGGACGCGTGCTGTAGCGTGCGCTGTCTTCAGCGCAGAAACGCAGCATTGCCATCAATCCGCTGGAGGACAGCTGGAGGACAGCGGGTTAAAGCATTTACAGCGCGCGCCCGATGGCCGCAGCGACCGCGCGCAGGCGGGGAACGAGTTCGGCGAAAATTTCCGGCGTGAGCGCCTGGTTACCATCGCTCTTCGCTTGCTCGGGAGAATCGTGCACCTCAATCATGAGAGCGTCTGCGCCTGCGGCCACGGCCGCGAGGGACATTTGAGGCACGAACTCACGCATCCCGAGAGCGTGCGTCGGATCGACGATCACCGGGAGATGCGTTTTCGATTTCAAAATCGGAACCGCGCTCAAATCCAGCGTGTAGCGTGCGGAGTTGTCGAACGTGCGAATACCGCGCTCGCACAGCACCACGTTCGGATTGCCTTCGTTCAGAATGTATTCAGCGCTCATGATTAAGTCATAAAGCGTTGCGCTGAATCCGCGCTTCAACAACACAGGAAGCCTGCTGCGGCCGACTTCTTTCAACAGCGAAAAATTATGCATGTTACGCGTGCCGACCTGAAGGCAGTCCGCATACTTTTCGATCATCGGCAGATCGCGCGGGTCCATAACTTCGGTCACCACCGGCAAGCCGGTTTTCGCTCTTGCTTCTGCGAGAAAACGAAGTCCCTCTTCGCGTAATCCCTGAAAACTGTAAGGCGACGTGCGCGGCTTGAATGCGCCGCCCCGCAGAATTTTGGCGCCGGACTCTTTCACAATCGTCGCGATGGACAGGATATGTTCCCTGCTTTCAACTGAGCACGGCCCGCAAATGAGGACCACGTCCTCGTGGTCGCCCAGACGCACATCGCCAATTACGACCGAAGAAGCGCCGCGCGAATCGCGCGCGGCCAGTTTGTACGGCTTCAGCACCGGTACGATCGCCTCGACCCCGGGCATCGCGGCGATCGGTTTTTCCCGGAGCAGCGCTTCCGGTCCGATGACGCCGATGATTACGCGCGATGCGCCGCGGCTGATTTGCGCCTCAAGCCCGAATTCGCGAACTCGCGTGATGATCCGCTGGATCTGGTCTTCGGTGGCGTTGGGCTGCGTGATAACGATCATATTCCCTTCGCGGGATCATGAGAATGGCGCGGGTGGGAATTTTCTGCAAGCCTAATGACGGCTATTTCGGTTGCCTCGCTGACAGCTGAAAGTCTCCCGTTGGACGACGACCGAGGCCCGCTCAGCAACTCGAAGCTAGTTGGTGATTGTGACCGGCGTTCCGACTGAAACGGATTTGAAGAAATTTTCGGCCATGAATTCCGGCATCCGGATACAGCCATGCGACGCTGGATAGCCGGGCAAATAACCGGCATGCAATCCTGTGCCCGACACGATGCGCATGAAGTACGGCATTGGCGTGCCTTGGAAGTGTGTGCCCGGCGGTTTGGGATCTTTTTTTATCTCAACGTTGGCCACGACCACTTTGCCTGACGAGTCCACATAATCTCCGAACAAACTGGAGGCGTGGTCTTTATCCTTCTGAATGATCTTATAATTTCCGGTGGGAGTGTTCAGTCCTTCCCGGCCGGTTGATAATTGCGAAACCCCCACCAAAACGCCGCCCTTGTAAAAGTAGGCGCGCTGTTCGCCAAGGCTGATCTTGATCGATGGACTACCACTGGCGTGATCGCCGTCCCAGTAGGATACCGTGTCGCGCGGTCCGGTAGCCGGGACGCCGCCGTAAGTTCCCCCCAAATACTGTGTATTTTGGGAAAACCGCGGATCCTCAGCGCAGCCGGCGACGACTAAAATGAAACCAACAGCGACTAGTGCCCTTAGAACACCCACCAAGGAATAATGCATAGACTTTCGACAGCGCTTTTAATGCGCAACCAGCGCAAAAAGTCAAGGGATGGCATCCAACACGGTGATTGGAAATGGCGGACATCGTAGGGGCGCTCGGCACCAGCGCCTCTACAACTTTTTGCACCACTGGTCTACCCAATCGTTTACAGTCTTGTACCAAAGACGCGAGTTTTGCGGCTTCAGCACCCAATGACCTTCGTCCGGGAAATACAAGAACTTCGAGGGCACCTTCAGCACTTGCAACGTGGTGAACAGATCGAAGCCCTGTGACACGTCGAGGCGATAATCGAGCTGCCCGTGCACGACCAGCGT
>JBLMXD010000306.1:0-2666 GCA_050257575.1 Alphaproteobacteria bacterium
TTCCTCTTTATCGGGTTTCTTAAAGCCATCTTTTTGCAGATGGATTACGTTTTTCCAAAGTTCGGCATTCGTGTTCTCGGCATGGATGCCCCGGTTGGAAAGCTTTCCGCCATTAACGCAATCGTAATCATCATCCTGGTACCGATTGTAGGGGCGCTGACGCAAAAGTTTGCGGCTTATCGAATGGTGGTGATCGGCGGAGTCATTTGCGCCGCCGGAGTGTTCATCATGGCGCTACCGACAGAATGGTTCCAAGGCGCCGCCAATGGCGTGTTCGGCCAGTGGCTCGGGCACGCCTACCTTGGGTTGCAAGGAAGCGTTCAACCGTACTACGTCATGTCGGCGCTGTACCTCATCGTTTTCTCGATTGGAGAAGCCTTTTACTCACCTCGCGTGTATGAATATGCCGCCGCTATTGCACCGCCAGGCCAGGAAGCATCGTACGGTTCGCTGGCTTACCTGCCATTTCTCGTCGGTAAACTCCTGGTGGGAACTGGAGGCTGGCTACTGGCTGCGTTTTGCCCGGAACAGGGTCCGCGCAATCCCGGCGCAATGTGGCTGATTTTCGCCCTGGCCGCGTCGGTCGCACCGGTCGGATTAGTTCTGTTCCGCAGCTACATTCGGGTCCCTGAAGCTGGCCGGCAGGATTGAACGGAGCCCAGCCATTTTGTGTCTGATCTGCGAACTTATTAGAGAGGAAAAGCTCCGTGCACTCTGCGAATAAAGTCGATTGGGCGGAAAACTAAGTTCTGGCAAAGGGAACAATTCTCAAGCGAGACATCAGGGATGAGAACAACACGGTTAACGTTAACCTACAAACATTCACACAAGACTCTCTGGTTTGGGCTGGCCGGTACAGTCGTGGTGATTGTCGGCTCGATCTTGTTTGCGTATGCTCAATCACAGAAAAAAGAAGCTGAGAAAATGAACAATCCCACCAAACCCCTTCCAAGCGAAGCCGAGTTGCGACAGAAGTTAACCAAAGACCAATACAAAGTGACGCGTGAATGCGGCACGGAAACTCCCTTTCACAACGCCTATTGGGACAATCATAAGCCGGGCATTTACGTCGATATTATCACCGGCGAACCGCTATTTAGTTCGCTCGACAAGTTCGATAGCGGCACGGGTTGGCCGAGTTTTACAAAGCCCATCAAAAAAGATACCGTGACGGAAAAGCGCGACACATCTTACGGGATGGAGCGCACCGAGGTCCGTGCAAAATCAAGCGATTCTCACCTCGGTCATGTTTTCGACGATGGCCCGGGGCCCACTGGTCAACGTTTCTGCGTCAATTCTGCCGCGTTAAAGTTCGTTCCGGTAGAGAAACTTAAAGAAGAAGGCTACGGCGAATATCTGGCGCTCTTCCAACCACAGCAAGGTGCGCAGCAACCGCAAGGCAACGAAACAAAACCTCAAAGCAAATAGTGACGGCGGCCTTGCACGCTGCATTCACGGACGCCGCGGTGCGGCATCCATAATCCCCAACACGTTTTGAAACACCTCCCCCCGCACGCTACAATTGGCCCAGCGCCATGACCAAAGACGATTTCGATTACGCAATCGAAAACACGCATGTGATTGTTGCGCCTGAGCGTCAAATCGCCACGTTTGGCAGCACCAGTTTTAATTTTTATCTCATCTCTGAATTGATGGACCGGGTAAACCAGGTCCGGATTCGAAACGGGAAAATCCATGCAGAACGTCCGCAAATTCTGACACCGGAACATTATTGCCGCCTTTTATTGGAAGGCTTTGGAGAGAAAGCGGAACGATACGTGGAGCAACTCCGCGAGCACGCGCGGAACATTGCAGTCCTCCGCTACGGTTTCCAATTCCGCAAGACCGATTTGAACGAACAAACGCTCAGCGACCCTATCGATACGGTGATCAATCGCACCAGACGCCAGGTTGAAAGAAAAAACGAACCACTCAGCGCAATCATCCAGGGCGTGGACGACGCGTGGGAAGTTTGCCTGCTCAAGTTCACGATCGATCTGGTGGAGCGCTCGTCGGGAGGCAATCTCGGCGACTTCAAAAAGTGCGGTTTGATCTGAGAGGCCGCAGCGCATCAAAGATGCGCCCGGACAAATGCTCCGGCCTTGGCAATTGCACGACGGCCATCTTCCAGACGAGCATTCCACAAAGGCCATGCATGAATCATGTGTGGCCAGACTTCCAAAGTCACTGCGACATCAGTCGCACCGGCCTTGGCTGCAACCCGCGTGGCGTCATCGAGCAAAGTCTCGTCCGAACCAACCTGGATTAGCATCGGAGGAAATCTTTCGAAGTTTCCGTAGAGCGGAGATACGCGGGAATCTCTTCGATCCATTCCAGCGGGCAGATAAGCGGCGGCAAGTTCATTCAAGTATTCTTTTTGAATCAGCGGATCGACAGCCGCTTTGGTCGCAAGCGTCGAACCAGACATCGTCAGATCGGTCCAGGGCGATATGAGCCACGCGCACGCCGGAAGTTCATCGCTCGCATCCCGCAGCCGCGCAATTAACGCCATTGTGAGTCCGGCGCCCGCGCTGTCGCCACCGATCGCAATATGCGAAGCGGGAATTCCTTGATCTCGCAAAAACTTCCACGCGGTCAGCGTGTCCTCGTACGCTGCCGGAAAGGGATGCTCGGGGGCCAGTCGATACGCGATGGCAAATGTTCGC
>JBLMXD010000307.1:0-4415 GCA_050257575.1 Alphaproteobacteria bacterium
GCGAACGGTGCAGGCGACGTCATCGCGATCAAGATCGACAAGGAGGTTGTCGATCCAAACGACGTCGAGTTTCTCGAGGAGATGGTTCTGAACGCCGTCAGGCAAGCCATTGAGCAGGGCAAAGCACTCGCTCAATCGGAAATGACAAAAATCACCGGCGGTCTGAGTGGCCTTGGAATACCGGGACTGCAATAATCGCGAATTTCGGAATACTGTAGAGTGCGCTGTCCTCAGCGCATTTTTGCCAACGCGGCTCTCGTCCGCTGAGGACAGCGGACGCTACAACGCTTTGATTTCAGTCGCGCCGAAGTAGGGCTGCAATTTTTCCGGTATTCGCACCGAGCCATCCGGCATTTGATATGTCTCAATCAACGCTGCAAATAATCTGGGTAATGCCAAACCTGATCCATTCAGCGTGTGGCATAACCGGTTTTTTCCATCGCGATCCTTGAACCGTAGCTCCATCCGGCGAGCCTGAAAATCTTCGCAATTCGAACAACTCGAAACTTCGAGGAATGCCCCACCGTCGCGGGATGCCGGCGACCATACCTCGATGTCGTAGGTCTTGGCCGCACTGAACCCCATATCGCCGGTACAAAGCCCGATGACTCGATAATGCAGACCGAGCAGCTGCAGAACCCGTTCGGCATCGGCAGTAAGGAGCTCAAGTTCTTCGTACGATTTCTCCGGTGCAGTGATTTTCACGAGCTCCACCTTATCGAATTGATGCACACGAATGATGCCGCGCGTGTCGCGTCCGGCCGCGCCCGCCTCGCGCCGGAAGCAGGGCGTATAGCCAGTGAATTTTTTGGGGAGATCGGAAAGATTCAGGATCTGCTCACGATGGAGATTAGTTAGCTGAACCTCGGCAGTTGGGGCGAGAAAGAGCTGATTGTCTTCCAGCCCATACATGTCGGCCTCAAACTTCGGGAGCTGCGACGTTCCTATCATGCAATCCCGCCGAACCATGAAAGGCGGACTCACCGCGATGTAACCATGCTCGCGCGTATGGAGGTCGAGCATGAAATTGATCAACGCGCGTTCCAGCTTTGCGCCCGCGCCAGTGAAACAGATGAAGCCGCTGCCGCTGAGCTTTGCCGCCCATTCGAGATCGAACAGCTTCAGTCTTGTACCGAGCGCCACATGATCGACCGGGTTTGGTACCTGTGGTTTCTCACCCCAACTGCGCACCACCTGATTGGCACCAGCGTCCTTTCCCACTGGAACGCTCTCGTGCGGCAGGTTCGCTATGTTCAAAAGCAAATCCCGTTGCTCTTCCTCGAAAGCGTTCGCGCGCTGTGTCAGGCCGGCAATCTGCTCACCGATGTCTCGAACTTCCGCTTCAAGCTCTTCACTCGGCTCTTTTCGGGAACGTTTCGCGCCAATCTCCTTGCTCAAGCGGTTGCGCTCGGATTGCAGGCGTTGCAGTTCGGTCTCCCTATTGCGTCGGTCCGCATCGATCCGCAATATTTGGTCGATCTTCGCCTCGTCACCGCCCCCGCGCGTGGCCAGACGCTCACGGACAAAGTCGGGTTTCGCGCGGATCAATCGGATGTCGAGCATGGGGCAGATTATTCAACGAAGTTAAGAGGGTTACAAATGTTACAACGTTAAAACGCTAGCCAACGTAACATTGTAACTGTTTTAACCCTTTAACCTGCGCATATATTTCCACCGTGGAAAGATTGGATCTCCTTGCTGTCGCTCTTGGCCTCGCGGCGCTCGCTGGGGTTAATCTTTATCTCACAGTTTTTGCCACCGGGCTTGCAATCCATTTTCACTGGATAACCCTCGCACCGCAGTATCAATCGCTGGAGATCCTGGGCAACCCCTGGATTATCAGCATCGCCGGCGTTCTTTATTTCCTCGAGTTTTTCGCAGACAAAGTTCCATGGGTCGACTCAATCTGGGATGCCGTCCACACGGTCATTCGTCCGATTGGTGGCGCACTACTCGCGATTCAAGTGCTCGGTCACCCCAGTCCTGCCTTAACAGTCATCATCGCACTCCTTGCGGGAGGCACCAGTCTCATTGCGCATACCGCGAAAGCAGCGACGCGGCTCGCAAGCAATGCATCGCCGGAACCGTTTTCAAATATCGGACTAAGTCTCGGAGAAGACGCTGCGGTTCTGGGGGGCCTGGCACTGGTGCATTTCAATCCCCTGCTTGCCTTGATCGTCTTTGTGATCGGCATCGGCGCTTTCTTGTACTTTGCTCCAAAAATAGTGCGCGCCATGAAAACGAAGATCTGGCTGGCTTGGAAAAAATTGAACGGACCGGCGGATCACAACGTGCCAGTATACTTGCCGGTCACATTGCCGGCGCGGCTAGCGTCTGTTTTCGATCGTGAAAACGTCCTACACGAAACAATCGCCTGGACTGCGCGATGCGTTAGCGGGCGTGGCCGACGAATTCCGGGAAATCGATTCGGTTGTCTGGTCGCGACGAGAGAGGAGCCGCGCAAACTTGTCTTTGTAACTCACAAGTTTGCACGCACACTCGATCTGGAAGGCCTGGTCGCAATTCATGAGCCGCGATTCCTGTTCGAAAACCTGGTTCTTTCACCCATCGGTGGCAGAGGCCTAACTTATTCATTCATCTTCCCCCGCTCCGACGCTGCAATCGTCGAGCAGATTGTTCTCAATTTGCGTGAGCGACCGAGTGAACCTGTTTTGACCGGTCAGGAACCGGAAGCAGCGGCTTCCAGTCCGCCGACGTAACGCGGGCGAACGTGACACTTGCGGATATCCTCTTCATAATCCGCGCGTGAGCACCCTGGCACAACGTTACGCGCGAATGCGCGATACCGCCCGCGTTCACGAACGAACGTTGTTTGCGTCACCACGAATTCCATCCGAGTTGGAGCTGCAGGCGCGCTGGTTTGCGGGCGAATTTGGAAAACATTTTGTCAGCACGACAGGCGATAAGATAGAGGTCGTGCAATTCGGTGTTTGGAATCGTGAAGCCGGTCCGGATTTTCGTGGCGCGGCAATCCGAATCAACGGCAGCGAAGCACTTTCCGGATGCATTGAGATCGATTTGCTCGATCGCAGCTGGGAATCACACGGTCACGCGACCAATGCAACCTTCGAATCGACCGTGCTTCATGTTTTTCTCGAAAAAAGTGGCCGCGTGTTCTTTACGCGCACGTCCTCCAATCGCAATGTGCCGCAGATCTGCATTGACCCTGCTACCTTGCCAGAGGCGTTTAACCTGAATATCCCACTGGCGCGGCCCGGGCGTTGCCAAGCGCCGCTCAAGAACCTTCCAAAAGAACGCATCCACAGCGTGCTCGATGCTGCGGCGCAGTTCCGTCTGCGACAAAAAGCAAACCGAATTCGCAACAAGATCGAGACGCACGGACGCGACGAAACGCTTTTCCAAGAGATCGCGACAGCACTTGGCTATAAGGAAAACAAGTTGCCATTTACTCTGCTGACTCAGCGTTTACCCTTGCGTTTGCTGCGCCAAAACATCGAAAATTGTGAGGCGCTGCTCTTCGGCACTGCAGGCTTTCTCGAAACGCCCGACCTCGACGTCTACAAGAAGTCCACCCGCGAATACGTACGGCAACTATGGGACCGTTGGTGGCCGCATCGTAATGGTTTACAGCGATTGATATTGCCGGTAAAGACCTGGCACGTCAGCGGGACCCGGCCAGTCAATCATCCGCAACGACGCCTTGCTGCGCTGGCAGTCCTCGCGAGCGAATGGCCGCGTCTTCAACGGGCGTCCGGCAAAAACAGTGTCACAGCAGCAAACCACTTCTTTCAAGGACTCGAACATCCGTTTTGGAACAACCATTACACACTTGTTTCTAACCCTGCTGAAAGGCAAATGGCGTTGATTGGCAAGTCACGTGTTGCCGATATCCTGGCAAACGCGCTGTTTCCATTTTGGGCGGCGCACGACCGTGAGCCTTCACCTTCCCCGAGCAGTCCCCTTTGGGCGGAATACGCGAAGCTCCCAGCGCCACTGTCGAACCGGCGCCTCGAAACTGCTGCCACGCGTCTTTTTGGAAATGATCTCCGGCAAAAAGAGTTTTTGCACAGTGTCGCGCACCAGCAAGGGCTGCTGCAAATTTACGAAGACTTTTGCATGCCGGACAATTCCGATTGCGCGCAATGTCCGTTTCCGGAGCAAATGGCAACGTGGCGTGAGTAAAGAACGACCAAAAAGAGGCAGGGTACCGTGGGTTCTTCAACTACTCAGCGTTTCGGTAACCGCCGCAACGAGCGAGAAATAAACTTAGTCGAGCTCCCCCTGATAATCGTGCTCAACCGTTATTGAGGAGTGCCCGGTTACGGGGAGGAGCATCAGTAGGAGTTGCTGAATAACCTGCCGGAAGTAATGGTATTATGTTCAATGATCTCAGGAGCAACGGAAACATTTCAGTTCGACACGATTGACGATGT